>CAZEIC010000018.1:0-9087 GCA_964512175.1 uncultured Oscillospiraceae bacterium
CTTCTTCCGCGATCCGGAGTTCTTTCTGCGCCTGAAGGAGAAGGCCATCCCGGATATCCTCGAGCACGGCGCACCGGAGGAACAGATCCGCGTATGGGTGGCGGGCTGCTCCACCGGCGAGGAGGCCTATTCCATCGCCATCCTCTTCAGCGAGGTGATGGAGGCCACGAAGCTAAAGCGCGAGGTGAAGATATTCGCGACAGACCTTGACGTGGAGGCCATCAACACCGCCGGCAAGGGCGTCTACGGCGACAGCATCGTCGATTCGGTGTCCACCGCGCGCCTCTCCCGCTTCTTCACGCGCCGGAACAACACCTACACCATCAACCGCGACATCCGCAAGATGATCGTCTTCTCCCCGCACAACGTCTTTCAAGACCCGCCGTTTGGCAGGCTCGATCTCGTGTCCTGCCGGAACATGCTGATTTACTTCCAGCCGATTTTGCAGAACGATTTGTTCGCCATTTTCCATTCGGCGCTCAAGGACGGCGGCTTCCTGTTCCTTGGCAAATCGGAAGCCATCGGCGCGTTCACCGAGGCGTTCCCGGTGGTGGACGCGGCGGCGAAGATCTTCACGCACCGCAGCGAGGCGAAGATCCCCGGCGCGAAGAAAGTGCCGTACCTGCAAACGACCTATCTGGACGACGAATACACGGCGGACGCGTATACGGGCTTTCCGCGCCCCGCAGGCCGCGGCGAGATGGGCTATAATGAAGAAGCCTCCATCGACACGACCTTGCTGGAGCATTTCATGCCCGCGTGTCTGGTCGTCAACGAGCAAAACGAACTCATCCACACCTACGGCGACAACCAGAATTACCTGCACCTGCCGCTGGGTAAGTTCACCAATAAGCTGTTCGAGCTGATCTCCGAAGCGCTGAAGATCCCGGTGTCCACGCTGCTCAAGGAATCGCGCGAGAAAAGGCGCAGGGTGCAGTATACCGATATCCACTTCAGCGGCGAGCGCAAAAACGCCATCATCGATTTGACGGTCATGCCGATTGCCAAGGGCAGCGCCGATATCGAAACCGAGGGGCTGTACGCGCTGGTGTTCTCCGAAAAAAACCAGCGCAGGGACGACGCGGCGGAGGATGCCGTGCCCTACGATATCGACCGCGTGTCCTCCCAGCGCATCACCGATTTGGAGCAGGAGCTTGCCAAGGTGCAGACGCAGCTTGCCAGAAGCATCGCCGAACAGGAGTGCGTCAACGAGGAATTGCAGGCGGCGAACGAAGAACTGCTGACGGCGAACGAGGAGCTGCAAAGCTCGAACGAGGAATTGCAGTCGGTCAATGAAGAACTGTACACCGTCAATTCCGAATATCAGCAGAAACTGACCGAGCTTGCCGACCTCAACGACGACCTCGCCAACTTCCTCTCGTCCACCTTGACGGGCATCATCTTTGTGGACAACAAGCTCAATATCCGGCGCTACACCGATTATGTCACGACGGAGTTCTCCGTCATGGATCACGACATCGGGCGCTCGCTGAAGTTCATCTCCTACCACTTCCCGTCGGTGGACATCACCGAGATCTGCGCGGGCGTGCTGCGCACGCTGATCCCGGTCGAGCGCGAGATCGTGACGAACAAGGGCAAGGCGTTCTTCATGCGCGTCGCGCCGTACCGTTCGACCGAGAACAAGATCCTCGGCTGCGTGATCACGCTGATGGACGTGTCCTCCAAAAAGCAGGATCAGGAGATTCTGCACGACACCGAAAAGCGCCTGACGATGGCGCAGCAGGCGAGCGCGCTCAAGAGCATCTACCTCTCCCGCGTCGCCAACGAAATCAAAGTCCCGGTCGAGTCGCTCATCGGCATGGCGCGCGGCGCGCACGATTTCGCGAACGACAGCAACGCGCTGCTCGCCTGCATCGAGGAAATCGAGCGTACTGCGGATGGCGTGGCGGCGATCGTATCGGAGATCTCGGAAGCGTCGCTCAGCGAGCAGCTCGCGGGCGAGGATGAGAAATAATCAGTATAGCCTGTATTGCAGAGTCGCCCGTTCAAACGCCTGAACGGGCGCTTTGCTTTGCGATATCAGTTCCTTGGCGGTCAAGCGCCCGGTGCGGTACGCGTCCGTCCCCAGCAGCTTGTCGATGGAGAACGGGTTCGCGCCGCCCCATTGCAGGTACTCGAAGCGGTCGCCCGCCATCTCGCGGATTTCGTCCATCAGGTACAGCCCGCCCGCGAAGCAGTCGCACGCGTCGCGGTCGGTGACGTGCATCTGCACGCCGTGGCAGAGTTCGTTTTGATGCTTGGAGAACGTCGGACGGAAGGATACGCGCCGGAAATGCAGCCCGGGCAGGGCGTATTTTGCCATGCGCGCTTCGAGCGCCGCGCCGTCGAGGAAGGGCGCGCCGATCACTTGGAAGGGCATCGTCGTGCCGCGTCCCTCGGAAATGTTCGTGCCCTCGAAGATGCACGTACCGGTATAGCAAATCGCGGTTTCCAGATTATGACAGTTTGGCGATGGCGCGACCCACGGCAGATCGGTGTCGTCCAGCAGCAGCTCGCGCGACCAGCCTTCAAGCGGCACGACGGTCAGGGATACGTTTTGCAAACGCAGGTAATCCTGCACATACCGCGCGTATTCGCCGATGGTCAGCGCGTATTGCGTGGGCAGCTCGTAATCGCCGACGAACGAGGAAAAGCGCGTGTCGAGCACCGTGCCCGACAGCTTTTTGCCGCCGAGCGGGTTCACGCGGTCGAGCACCACCATGCTTTTGCCCGCGCGGTCGCACGCCTGCATGGCGTAGGCGAGCGAGTACAGGTAGGTGTAAAAGCGCGCGCCCACGTCCTGCATGTCGAACACCAGCACGTCGAAAGCGTCGAGCATTTCGTCGGTAAAACGGCTGTTTTTGCCAAACGCCGAGTACACCGGCACGCCGGTTTGCGCGTCGACGCAGTTTTCCACCGCGTCGCCCGCCTGCGCGTCGCCGCGAATGCCGTGCTCGACGGCGTACAGCGCGGTTAAATGGTAGCGCTCGCGAAGCACGTCGATGGTGCTCTTGAAATCGTGCGTGATGCCCGTCGGGTTCGTCATCAGCCCGACGCGCTTTCCGCGAAGCTGTTCGTCTATGGTCATGATGTTGTCCACGCCGCTTAACACATGCCGCTTGTTCATGGAAACGCCTCCCGTGTTGTTCGCTGTTCCTCCCATTATGCCACGGATGGCGCGCGATGTCCAGCGCGACCAGTTATTCACTGGTATTTCCGCCGCTTGGCTTGCGCAGGATATCCGCGATGGGAGGTCTTGCTTTGTGAAACGGCGGTGTACGATGCTGGCGGCGCTGATGGCGTTCGCGCTTTTGTTTTTGCTGCTGACAAGCGACGCGGCGGGCGGCGTTCCCGCGTCGGTCAACTGGATGGATCTGCTCGCGCCCAGAGAGGCGGCGCCCGCGCGGTATGCGGGCGTGCGCTTGCAGCCCGGCGGGCAGGCGGTCGGCGTGGCGCTGCAAACGCGCGGGATACTCGTCGTCGGCGCGGCGGGCGAGGGCGGGGACAGCCCGGGCGTGCGCGCGGGCTTGCGCGCCGGGGACATGCTCAGAAGCGCGGACGGCGTGGAATTGCAGAGCGCGGAACACCTGACGGAGCTAGTCAAGGCGGGCGGCGGCAAAGCGATGACGCTGGAATACTCGCGCGAGGGCAAGCCCGGGCGCGTGTCGGTCGTGCCCCTGTATGACGAAACTTCGGGCGCGTTCAAGCTGGGCGTATGGGTGCGCGATTCGACCGCCGGGGTCGGCACGCTGTCGTTTTTCGACGCGCGGACGGGCGCGTTCGGCGCGCTCGGGCACGCCATTACCGACGCGGACACCGGCAGCATGCTGGCCGTTCGGCAGGGCAACGTCATGACGGCGGATATCGTGGAGATCCGGCGCGGCTCGCGCGGCACGCCGGGCGAACTGCGCGGCTCTTTCCTGCGTCAGCAGCGCGTGCTGGGCGAGTTGTCGGAAAACGGCGTGTACGGCGTGTACGGCATGGCGGACGCGCCGATTCAGAACCCGCTGTACCCGGACGGCTTGCCGGTCGGCGGGCAGGAGGACGTGCACACCGGGCGCGCAAGCATCTTGGCGACCGTGGACGATCGCGGCGTGCGCGAGTATGACGTGGAAATCACGCGCGTCACGCGGCAGTCGTCGCCCGCGCAAAAAAGCCTCGTGCTGCGCGTGACCGACGAGGAACTGCTCGATTTAACGGGCGGCATCGTGCAGGGCATGTCGGGTAGCCCGATCTTGCAGGACGGGCGCATCATCGGCGCGGTGACGCATGTGTTCGTCAACGATCCCACGCAGGGCTACGGGCTGTTCATCGAGTGGATGCTCGAACGCGCGGACGAAGCCGCGCCGGAAAACGCGGCGTAACGCCCCCGCACCCTTCCTTTTGCCCCCTCATAGTATGCGTTGAATGCATGCCGCGAGGGGGTTTTTGTTTTGACGTTATGGGTGCCCGGCGGAGACGACCGTATGCGCGCGCTGGCGGACATGGCGCGGGCGCGCTTTGGCTTTGAGCCGCCCGAAGAATATGATACCGTCGCGCTGCCCCTGCCCGATTCCACGGCGCTGGGGCTGCGCCTATCCGATGCGATCAAGGAGGAAGCGACCGTCGCCGTCGGACGGACGAGCGAGGATTTACTTGCCGTCGCGCGCGAAAAGCGCTGGCGGCTTTTGCGTCCGCAGGAGGACGCGCGGTACGTGCGCGATAATGCCGTGCTGTCCGCCGAGGGCGCTGTCTACTTCGCCATGCGGCGCGCGCCGTTTGCGATGCGCGGCGCAAGCGTGTGCGTGCTGGGGTTTGGCCGCATCGGAAGCGAGCTTGCGCGACTGCTTTCCTGCATGGGCGCAGAGGTTCGCGTCTGCGCGCGTAGGCGCATTGACGTACCGCTTCCCTATTTTCCTATAGAGGAACTGGAAAGCGCGCTTTGCGGCGCGCAGATCGTCTTTGGCACGGTTCCCGCGCCGATTCTGACAAAGGAAGCGCTGCGGGTGCTGCCGCGCGGCGCGCTCGTCGTCGATGTCGCGTCGCCGCCTTACTGCGTCGCCGAGGGCGCGGCGGAAGGATTGCCCGTGCTCGCGTGGCGTGAAAGCGGCATCCCCGGACGGTACGCGCCGCGCACCGCCGCCCACTTCCTGTTGGAATATCTGGAAAGGAGCGCGCCGCTATGAGCAAGACAAGGGTCGGTTTCGCCATGACAGGCTCGTTTTGCACGTTCGCCAAGGTGTTTGAGCAGGTGCAAAGGCTCGTCGACATGGGCTATGACGTGACGCCCGTGCTCTCCTCGCACGTCGCGGTCGCCGACACGCGGTTTTATACCGCCCAAGAGGTGCGCGACACGCTCGAGCGCATCACGGGCAGGAAACCGCTGGTATCCATCACCGAGGTCGAGCCTATTGGTCCGAAAAAGCTGCTGGACGTTTATGTCGTCGCGCCCGCGACGGGCACGTCGCTTTCCAAAATCGCCGCCGGCATTTTCGATACCCCGGCGCTGCTGGGCGTGAAATCACACCTGCGCAACAACCGCCCCGTGTTGCTCGCGCCGTCCACCAACGACGGGCTGGGCACGGCGGCGGTGGCGATCGGGCGCTTGCTTGGCATGCGCAATATCTACTTCGTGCCGTTTTCGCAGGACGATCCCGTGCAAAAGCCGCGCTCGCTGGTGTCGCGCTTCGAGCTGATTCCCGAAGCGCTCGCCGCCGCGCTCGCGGGCGCGCAGGTGCAGCCGATATTGTCCCCGAACGCTTGACAGCGCTGTTCATTCCTTGTATTATGTATACAATCTGTGGACGAGGGGTGCATGCGAATGACGATGCCCGAATTTGGGGCGATGATGGAGTCCAGACCGATCCGCGATATCGCGTATGACAGGCTCAAACACCTGATCATCACCGGGCAGATCCCCGCCGGTTCGCGCATCGTGGAAACGGCGTACGCCGAGCAGCTGCACATCAGCCGCACGCCGCTGCGCGAGGCGCTGCGTAAATTAGAGCGCGACGGGCTGGTGGAATACGTTTTGCGGCGCGGCGTGGTCGTGCGCGCGTTCACGCTGGACGATATCGACGAGATCTTCACCATCCGCAACGCCATGATGATGCTCATTTTGCCGTCCATCGTCCAAAACGCGACGGAAAAGGATATCGCCGGGCTGCGCGCCATCCTCGCGGACATGGATATCGCGCAGGAGAAAGAGGACGTGGACGCGCTGGCGGTCTATAACCGCGCGTTCCACGGCACGATGGAGCACATTTCCGGGAAGCTGCGCATACTGCGCGTGATCGACAGCCAAGAGGAGTACATCACGCGCTTTTCGGCGATCACCATCGCCAGCGTCGTGCGCCGTTCCAGCGCGCATCAGGAGCACCATCAAATGCTCGATCTGCTCGAAAAGCGCGATTTGGACGGCCTCGCCACGCTCACGCGGCACCATTTGGAGGAAAGCAAGGAGACCTGCCTCGCGGCGGTCGCCATCAAACGGTATTAGGAGGACGCGCGTATGCAATGGGACTTATCGGTGTTCTACAAGGGGTTTGACGACCCGCGCATTCAGCAGGACATCCAAAAACTGGAGGATATGGCGGCCGCGACGCTCGCGCTGTTCCAAGCGCCCGGCGACGCGGTCGCGACGCTCGAGCAGTACGTCGATTTGGTCGAGCGCTGCGAGGCGACGACCGAGCTGCTGGGCATGTTCGCGCAGCTCACGCTCTCCTGCGAGGCGACCAACGAGCCTGCCGCCAAGCTGATGGACAGGCTGATGGAGCTGTCGGTGCGCCTGACGCTTGGCAAATCCGCCGCCGAGCGGTATATCGGCGCGCTGGGGAAAGCGGCGCTGGAGGATGCGATCGCAGGCAGCGAAAAGCTGCAAAGCGTCGCGTTCGCGCCGCGCAAGGCGCTGGAGAGCGCCGAACACGCCATGAACCCCGACATCGAGGAATGGATGCTCAAAATGTCGCTGACGGGCGCGGAGGCGTTCGCGCAATTGCGGGACAAGCTCGACGCGACGCTGCTGGTCGATTATCGCGGCGAGAAGATCCCGCTGTCCGCCGCGCGCAACAAGGCGTATGACGCGGACGCGGACGTGCGCAGGGACGCGTACGAAGCCGAGCTTGCGGCGTACAAGAAATTCGACCTGTCGATGGCGGCGGCGCTGGGCGCGATCAAGGGCGAAGCGCTGACGATGATCGAGGCGAAGCGCTATGGCTCCGTGCTCGAGCAGACGCTTGCCAGCGCGAACATGGACAGGGAAACGCTCGACGCTATGCTCTCGGCGATTCGCGAATCGCTGCCCGCCTTCCGCAAATATCTGCGTAAGAAGGGCGAGCTGCTCGGGCATACGGACGGTCTGCCGTTTTACGATTTGTTCGCGCCCGTCGTCAAGGGCGATTTCACGCCGAAGACCTATACCGTCGAGGAAGCGCGCGAAAAGCTCTGCTTGGAGCTTGGCAAGTTCTCGCCCGATATGGCGGCGTTCATCGACCACGCCTTCAAAAACGGCTGGATCGACATGTTCCCCGCCGAGGGCAAGTCGGGCGGCGCGTTCTGCGCGGGTTCGCACGGGCTGGATATCAGCCGCATCCTGACGAACTTCGACGGCAGCCATTCCGACGTGTGCACGCTGGCGCACGAATTGGGGCACGCGTGGCACAACCGCTGCATGAAGGGCTTGCCGTTCATGCTCACCGACACGCCCATGCCGCTTGCGGAGACCGCGTCCATCTTCAACGAAACGCTGCTGTCGCACGCCGTGCGCGCGCAGGCGGGCAAGGCGGAGCTGTTCACCATGCTCGAAAGCGAGATTCAGGACGCGACGCAGGTCATCGTGGACATATACAGCCGCTTCCTGTTCGAGTCGGCGGTCGTCGAGGGGCGCAAGACGCACGTCATGAGCGTCAACGAGCTGTGCGCCGCCATGCTCGACGCGCAGGAGCAGTCCTACGGCGACGGGCTGGACAAGAACCTGCGCCATCCGTACATGTGGGCTTGCAAGAGCCACTATTATTATCCCGGGCTGCATTTCTACAACTTCCCCTACGCCTTCGGGCTGCTCTTTGGCAAGGGCGTGTTCGCGCAATACCTCGAACAGGGCGCGGATTTCGTGCCGACGTATAACCAGCTGCTTCGCTCCTGCGGCTCGGACAAGGTGGCGGACGTGGCGGCGAGCGTCGGCATCGACGTGCGCAGCGTGGATTTCTGGCGCGCCTCGCTCAAAGTCATCACCGACGATATCGACTTGTTCATCAAGCTCGCCGACGAAGAATAAAGAATACCATTAGCGATAGGAGGACGAACGCATGCCATCGGATATTCAAATCGCGCAAGCCGCCTCGCCCAAGCCCATCCATGATATCGCAAGGAAAGCGGGCATCCCCGAAACCGCGCTCTCGCCCTACGGGCGCTTGATCGCCAAGGTCGACCCCGTGCCGTTTGCGGAGAAAAAGCCGCGCGCCAAGCTCATCCTCGTCACCGCCATGACGCCCACCGCCTTTGGCGAGGGCAAGACGACCGTCTCCGTCGGGCTTGCCGACGGCATGACCTATAACGGCAAGTCCGTCATGCTCGCGCTGCGCGAGCCGTCGCTGGGTCCGGTGTTTGGCATGAAGGGCGGCGCGACGGGCGGCGGCTACGCGCAGGTGTTGCCGATGGAGAACATCAACCTGCATTTCACCGGCGATCTGCACGCCATCACGACCGCCAATAACCTGCTTGCCGCCATGGTGGACAACCATATCCAGCAGGGCAACGCGCTGGGTATCGACCCGCGGCAGGTGTCCTTCCGCCGCTGCATGGACATGAACGACCGCCAGCTTCGCGACATCGTGTCGGGGCTGGGCGGCAAGGGCAACGGCATGCCGCGCGAGGACGGGTTTGACATCACGGCGGCGTGCGAGGTCATGGCGGTGTTCTGCCTTGCCAAAGATTTGACCGACCTCAAAGCGCGGCTTGCGCGCATCGTGGCTGCGCGGACGTTCGCGGGCGCGCCCGTCACCTGCGCGGATATCGGCGCGCAAGGCGCGATGGCGGCGCTGCTGCGCGACGCCATGATGCCCAACCTCGTGCAGACCATCGACGGAACGCCCTGCCTCATTCACGGCG
>CAZEIC010000018.1:9097-37796 GCA_964512175.1 uncultured Oscillospiraceae bacterium
CATGAAGCTGGCGGATTACGTCGTGACCGAAGCGGGCTTCGGCGCGGACCTCGGCGCGGAGAAGTTCCTCGATATCAAGTGCCGCCAGAACGGCCTGTGGCCCGACTGCGTGGTGCTGGTCGCGACGATTCGCGCGCTCAAGCACCACGGCGGCGTGCAGAGAGCCGATTTGACGAATGAAAACCTTGACGCGCTCAATGCCGGCATCGCCAACCTCGAGCGCCACATCCGCAACGTCCGCGAGGTCTGGAAGCTGCCGGTCGTCGTCGCCATCAACCGCTTCTCCTCGGATACCGACGCTGAGGTCGCGTTGCTGCAAGAGCGCATGGACGCGCTGTCCGTGCCTTGCCGCCCGTGCGAGGCGTGGGCGCACGGCGGCAAGGGCGCCGCGGCGCTCGCGGAATGCGTGACGGACACCATCGAGCGCAGCCATGCCGCGCCGTCGTTCACCTACCCGGACGATCTGCCGCTTGCCGATAAGATCCGCGCCGTCGCGACACGCATCTACGGCGCGAAGGACGTGTCTTTCGCCGCCGCCGCGCTCACGCAGCTCAAAAAGCTCGAGGACGAGGGGTATGGCGCGTGCCCGGTGTGCATCGCCAAAACGCAGTATTCCTTCTCGGACGATATGAAAAAGCTGTGCGCGCCCGAGGGCTTCACCGTGACCATCCGCAGCGTGCGCCTGTCTTCCGGCGCGGGGTTTGTCGTCGCGTTCGCGGGGGACATCATCGCCATGCCGGGGCTGCCCAAAGCGCCCGCCGCGCTCGCTATCGACGTTTCGGGCGACGGCGTGATTTCCGGACTGTTCTGAGAAACGTGGAGGAAGTATGACAAAACTCAAAGAGCAATTGCTCACCATACTGGGCGAAGATTGCCGCACGCCGCTGGAGCGCCTCGCGGTCATGACGGGCGCGGCGCTCTCGGATGTCGCGCAGGCGCTGGACGAGCTGGAATCGGAGCGCATCATCCTGCATTACGCGCCTGTCGTCAACTGGGACAAGACGGGCCGCCAGCGCGTGGAGGCGATGATTCGCGTCAACGTCACGCCGCAGCGCGATCAGGGGTTTGACGCGGTGGCGCGGCGCATCTACAAGTTCGATGAAGTCAAAAGCGTGTTCCTGATGAGCGGCGATTATGATCTGCTCGTGCTCATGGAAGCGCCGACGCTCAAGGAGCTGGCGCTGTTTGTCAGCGAGAAGCTGAGCATACTGGACACCGTGACGGGCACGAAAACCAGCTTCGTGCTCAAACGCTATAAGCAGGACGGCATCGTCTTTGACGATGAGAAGAACGACCGCAGGCTGGTGATATCGCCGTGAGCGAACGCTTTGTGAACCCTGCCGTCGCCGCCGTGCCGCCCAGCGGCATCCGCCGCTTTTTCGACACCGCCGCGACCATGCAGGGCGTGATTTCGCTGGGCATCGGCGAGCCGGACTTCGTCACGCCTTTCCACATCCGCAACGCCGCCATCGACAGCCTTTTGGACGGCGAAACGCAGTATACGGGCAATTTCGGCATCCTCTCTTTGCGCCGCGAGATCGCGCATTATTACGAGAGCCGCTACGGCGTTGCCTACGACCCGGAGCACGAAGTGCTCGTGACAGTCGGCGCGAGCGAGGGCATCGATATCACGATGCGCGCCGTGCTGCGCCCGGGCGACGAGGTCCTCGTGCCCGACCCGGGGTACGTCAGCTACGCGCCGTGCGTGCTGTTCGCGGGCGGCGTGCCCGTGCCCGTGCCGCTTTTCGAGCGCGACGATTTCAAGCTCCGCGCCGACGAAATGCGCAAGCGCGTCACAGACAAGACGCGCGCGTTGATTCTGCCGTACCCCAACAACCCGACCGGCGCGGTCATGACGCGCGATGAGCTGCTGGAAATCGCCAAGGTCGCCGAGGAATGCGATTTGCTCGTCGTCAGCGACGAAATCTATTCCGAGCTGGTGTACGACGGCGCGAACACGGCGTTTGCCTCGCTTCCCGGCATGCGCGAACGCACGGTGACGATCAACGGCTTTTCCAAGGCGTTCGCCATGACAGGCTGGCGCATGGGCTACGCCTGCGCGCCCGCGCCGCTGCTCGCCGCGATTGGGAAAATCCACCAGTATACCATCATGTGTGCGCCGCGTCAGGGGCAGGTCGCCGCCGAGCGCGCGCTCGCCAAGGGGCGCACCGACGAGTACGCGGACGTGCGCATGATGCGCGAGAGCTACGACCGCCGCAGGCGGCTGATGCTCAACGCCTTTGCCGAGATGGGGCTTTCCTGCTTCGAGCCCAAGGGCGCGTTTTACGCGTTCCCGTCCATCCGCGCGACGGGACTTTCCAGCGAGGAGTTTTGCGCGCGGCTGCTGCGCGAAAAGCATGTGGTCTGCGTGCCGGGTGGTGCGTTCGGCGCGTGCGGCGAGGGGCATGTGCGCTGCTGCTACGCCACCGACGTGGACAAGATGCTCGAAGCGTTCGAGCGCATGAAAGCGTTCATCCACAGCCTATGACCGTTTTCCGGAGGTAGATTGATGAAGAAACTGCTTGTTTTGCTGCTTTGCTGCCTGATGCTCGCGCCCTGCGCGCTTGCCACGGAGGAGGAGGAAGATATTTCCTTTGACGATATCCTCGCGACCGCGACGCCCGACCCTTTCGCCGCGACGGAAACACCCGCGCCGCCCGAGCCGACGGCGACGCCCGAGGTGCAGCCCGACGGCAGCGTGATTGTCGAAATCAGCGCGGTGGGCGATATCACGATCGGCAAGAACGCCCAGTATTCCGGCACGCCGCTGTTCACGCGCGAATTGGAGCGCCAAAATGGCGACCCGACGTTCATTTTCCGCAACACCAAGGACATCCTCTCGCAGGATGATTTGACGATCGCCAACCTCGAATGCACGCTGGCGGACGAGTATTCCATCCCGTCCAAGAAGCGCGAGAACGATTATCTGTTCGTCGCGCCGACGGAGTATGTCAAGGCGCTGACGGCGGGCAGCGTCGAGGCGGTCGCGTTTGAAAACAACCATGTCATGGATTTCGGGCAGGACGGCGTGAATTCCACGACCGCCGTGCTCGACGCGGCGGGCATCGCATGGTCAAACGCCGAAACCATGTGCACCTACGTCACGCAGGGTGTGAAGATCGCAATGTTTTCCTATCAGACGTTCGACGGGCGGTATCCCGACCTGTTCGAGCGCGTTCCGCAGGCGGTCGCCGCCGCCAAGACCACGCACGATATCGTCATCGTCAGCTTCCATTGGGGCGACGAACTGGACTATATGCCCAACAAAAACCAGCAAAAGCTTGCCAAGCTCACGATCGACGGCGGCGCGGACTTGGTGCTCGGGCATCACAGCCACCGCATCAACCCCATCGAGGAATATAACGGCAAGTACATCGTCTATTCGCTGGCGAACTTCAGCTTTTGCGGGCACAACAAGCCCGACGATATGTCCACGTTCATTTTCCAGATCCGCTTCAAGGTCAAAAACGGCGATGCGCAGCCCATCATGTTCCGCATCGTCCCCTGCCGCATCTCTTCGCGCACCGATTATAACGATTTCATCCCCACGCCGTTCAAGGAAGGCGCGATCGAAATCGAAAGCATGCTGACCGTGCTGCGCAACAACGGGCAAAAGGCGCTGGAGAATCCGGTTTCCAGCTACCCGCTGGACTGGGAGTGACCGATGAAAACGCTCAAGGCGACCGTCATGGACGAGCAGGCGATGCGCAGGGCGCTGACGCGCGTTTCGCATGAGATCATCGAGCGAAGCGGCGGCGCGGAAAACGTCTGCCTGATTGGCATCAAGCGCCGGGGCGAGCCGCTGGCGCGTGCCATCGCGGAGAATATCCGCGCCATCGAGGGCGCGGACGTGCCCGTCGGCGTGCTGGATATCACGCTGTACCGCGATGACCTTTCGATGATTGCCGACATGCCGCGCGTGTCGGGCAGCGATATCCCGTTCTCCGTCACGGGCAAAACGGTCGTGCTGGTGGACGACGTGCTCTACACCGGGCGCACGGCGCGCGCCGCCATCGACGCGGTGTTCGAGCGCGGACGGCCCGCGCGCGTGCAGCTTGCGGTGCTGGTAGATCGCGGGCATCGCGAATTGCCGATCCGTGCCGATTTTGTCGGCAAAAACCTGCCGACGTCGCAGCAAGAGATGGTCGCCGTCAAGCTTCCGGAATTCGACGGAGCGATGGCGGTCGAGATACACGCATAGAAGGACAAAGATTCATGCACGCAAGAATCATGCTGCTGCCCGGGAGCGATGCGGGGAACGCGCTGCTTGCGTATGCCGAGCAGGCGCTTTGCGATATCGGCGCGGCGTTCGGGCACGCGTTCACGTTCAAGGAAGAGAAGATCGGCGAGCAATCGCTGGCGCTGTACGACGCGGACATGACCGAGGAAACGGTGGCGGCGTGTGCCGCCGTGGACGCGGCGCTGGTCGGCGATTTTGCGTGCAAGGGACTGGACGCGCTGGCGGAGGGGCTTGCCTGCCGCCTCGCGCTGCGGGATATGCGCGTGCCAAGCGCGCTGTCTCCGTTGTCGCCGCTGAAGGACAAGCGCGCGCTGTATGGCTGCGTGGCGACGCCGCTGGCGCTTGACGGACAATCGCTGCGCAAATCGGCGCGCGATATGATGGCGTTCGCGCGGCTTTGCGATATGGCGTTTTGGCAGATCCCGGCGGTCGGTAAGGCGGCGGAGGATTGGCGCGCCGCCGTGATCGCGGTGTCTGGCGAGGACATGAGCAACGTCATGCGCGCAACGTCCGCGCGCGAAGTGCTGCCGCGCGTGCTCGCGTCGCCCGAGCGCATGGGCATGGTCTTTAGCCAGAGCGCGTATGGGCGCGTAATCGCCGACGCAGCGCTTGCGCTGACGGGCGCGCCCGCGCTCGCGTATGAGGCGTATCTCGGCGAGGAAACGGGCGTGTACGCGCCGTGCGCGCAGGAGGTCGCGGGCGACGCGGTGAACCCGCTGGGCGTGTACCGCGCGGTGGCGGCGCTACTGCGGTTCTCTTTGCGCATGGAGCGCGAGGCGGGCTGTCTGGACGCGGCGGTCGATAACGTGCTCGCGGCGGGCTGGCGCACGCAGGACATCGCCGCGCCCGGCAGTCCGCGCATCGGCGCGGCGGCGATGGCGGATCTGGTGTCCGAGCAGGTTATGCTTGCCGGACAGTTTTTGAGGAAGTAGGCGGCTTATGAAGATTTGTTTTCCAGATTATGGCAATTGCTCTGTCAACCTCGCAAGCTCTCTGCTCGCGCATTTTGGCGCTGCGCCCGAGCACGCGACGCTTCCCGCGCTGGACGCGCTGCTAAACAAGCAATACAAGAACATCGTGCTCATGCTGTTTGACGGCATGGGTATGGACGTGCTTTCGCGGCATCTGCCGGAAGATGGCTTTCTGCGCGCGCACGTCGCGCGGGAGCTGTCCGCCGCGTTCCCGTCCACGACCGTCGCCGCCACGACGACCATCGAATCGGGCAACACGCCCATCGAGCACGCGTGGCTGGGGTGGACGCTGTATTTCGATGAAATCGGCAAAAGCGTGGACGTGTTCCTGAACACCGAGCAGGGGACGAAACAGAAGGTCGCGGAATACTCGGTCGTGCGCAGCGTGATTCCGTACCGCACGATTTTTGATAAGTTAAGCGCCACCGGGAACGTGACGGCGAACTATGTCGGGCAGTTCTCCGGCATTCGCATCGACACGCTGGACGGCTTGTTCGATACCGCGCTGCGCCTGTGCAAAGCGCCGGGCAGGCAGTATGTCTACACCTACTGGGGCGAGCCCGACCACACCATGCACGACAAGGGCGTTACGCCCCCGGAGGTCGGCGACATCCTGCGCGACATCGAATCGCGCGTGCGCGCGTTTTGCGGGCAGGTGGGCGAGGACACGCTCGTGATGCTCACCGCCGACCACGGGCTGCTCGACACCACGCCCGTGTACCTGTGCGATCATCCGGAATTGGTAAGCGCGCTCCTGCGCAGGCCGACGGTCGAGCCGCGCGCCGCCGCGTTTTACGTGAAGGAAGAATACATGGAATCGTTCCCTGAACTGTTCCGCGCGGCGGTCGGCGATGCGTACCTGCTCATGCCCAGCGACGAGGCGATATCGCGCGGTCTGTTCGGCGACGGCGCGCCGCACGAAAAGGCGCGCGGCTACCTCGGCGATTTCTTCGCAATCGCCACGACCGAAAAGAGCCTCTATTGGGACAGAAACGACCACGGCTTTATCGGCATGCACGCGGGCTTGACGGAAGCCGAAATGCGCGTGCCGCTGATTGTCGCAAAAAGTTAATCTCCTAAAATGTCATCCAATTCGTCTGAATTCAACGCTGCGGCGATTGCCTTTTTAGCGACGCTCGCGTCATACCCTCTGCGCATGAGCGCCTGAAACGCGCGCGCCTGCGGCGGCGTTTTCCCGGTCGTCCGGGAGAGCGCCTTTTTCGCGAGCGCGATTGCGGACACGAGCTGTTCATCTTCGTCCACGAGTTCCAGCGCGTCCTGCGCGGTCTGCCTGTCCACGCCCTTTTGCCGCAATTCCTGCTCGATGCGCCGCGCGCCGAGCTTGCCCGCGCGCGCGTCCACCCACAGCCCCGCGAAGCGTTCGTCGGACAGCAGCTTGCGTTCTTGCAGCAGCGCGACGACGCGCGCCGCGCAATCCTCGGAATACCCGGCGTTCGTCAGGCATTCGCGCGTTTCGCGTACGCTGCGCTCGCGCAGCGACAGGAACTTGACCGCGCGCTCCAGCGCGTGCGGCGTTTCGCGCGATTGCAGCCATGCGGCGCACGCGTCGTATGTCACGGGCGCGCCCGCTTCGATTCTGCGCTCCCTGTAGAGCGCAAATGGCACGCGCAGCGTTTTCCCGTCCTCGAACGTCACGAGCATGTGCCCCGGGCGTTTTTTGACCTCGCGTACGCTCATGCTATCCCTCCGAATACCAGCGTCAGCAGTTCGCGGTTGATTTGCGCGAGCACGCCGCGCCGCTGCTCGCTCGCGCCGCTGGTCAGCAGCACGACGCCGCGCGCGTGCCCCGGCTCGAAAAACAGCCCGTGCACCGCGCCGTAGGCAAGCCCTTGATGCCCGTACAGCGTCGATTTACAGATGGTAGAATCTTCCAGTATGAACGTCCCCAGCCCTTGCGACAGGTTGCTCGCGCGCGCGCCGAAAGAAGCGCGCTTTTGGCGCATTTCGCGCGTGATATCGCTGTCGCGCATCAGTTCTACGCCGATTTTCGCCAAATCGGGCGCGGAGATACACAGGCTGCCGTGCGCGAGCAGGTAATGACGCTCGATGTCGGGCGCGTCTTGGGGCAGGGGCTTCGCGGCGCGCGCTTGCGCGTCAAATGGCGGCGCTTTGCGCGGCGGCAGCACGCGCCATGCGTTGGCAAGCGCGTCGCCCGCGTTTTGCGGGTAGTAGCTCGCCTGTACGCCAAGCGGCGCGAACACCGTCTCCTGCATATAGCGCTCGAACGCCTTGCCCGTCGCCGCTTCGATGGCGCAGCCCAGCATGCCGGCGGCGAAGTTGGAATATTCAAACGCGTGGTCGCGCTTGCGATTGCTTGCGTCCACGACCAATTGAGACAGCGGCGCGCCCGCCGTCAAAGCGCGCGTATAGCTTTCGCCGTCGCGGTAGATGGAGGTGTGCGTCATAAGCTCGCGCGGCGTCGCGTCGCAAAAGGGCAACGTTTTATCGAGCGCCAGCCCGCTGTTCGCGGCAAGCAGCATCGCGCCGTATGCCGATACCAGCTTGGACACCGACGCGACGCGGAACAGGGTGTCCGCGCGGCAGGGCACGCCCTCGCGCGCCAAGCCGTAGGTCATCACGTCCGTCACGCCGCGTACGTCAAACCGCGCGACGACCGCCCCGCGCGCATGGTTGCGTATGAGGATATCACGAACCGCCTCCGCGTCCGCGCAAGCGCCATATGCGCGCCCGATGGGGTAGCGCTTTTGCGGCAGCAGCGCGAGCGCCGCGCGGTAGAGTTTTCCGTATTTGTTCATAATCGCGCATCCTTTCGGGCATGCTATCCTCACATCAAGGACAAGGAGGATGACCCAATGCCCAATGCATGCAACCTGACCAGCAAGGATCTGTCGGTCGTGGAGGACCAGCTGGTGCACATCGCGACAAGCTGCCGCGTCGCCCAGCATTACGCCACCCAGTTCTCCGACCAGCAGCTCAAGACCGTGGCGGCGTCGGTGGCGCAGCATCACCGCCAGCAGTATGACGCGATCTACGCCTTTCTCAACGGGTGCCAGTAAGGAGGTATGAGTATGAATCAGCAGAGCCAAACGTGGAACCAGCAGGGAAGCCAGCAGGGGCAGCAGCTCAACGAGCAGGAGCTTGCCTTCGATTTGCTCTATCAGGAAAAGGCGCTCATTGCCAACATCGCCTCCGACGTGCTTGAAGTCGGCAATCCGGGCTTGCGGCAGGTCATGAACGACACCTACCTGCAAATCGCGCAGGACCAACTCAACGTCTTCAACGTCATGAACCAGCTCGGGTTTTACCAGACCAAGCCCGCGCAGAGCGCCGATATCCAGCAGGCAAAGCAGAAATACCAGCAGATGCGCGGCACGTTGTAAGTACCTGCGTCACGCGCCCCGTGTCTCGCGGGGCGTTTTTGCGTATAGCGACCAGCCGCCCGCCAGCGCAAAGAGCGCGCCCGCAAGCGACAAAAGCACATTGCCCGTCATGGCATAGCAAGCCATATGCGCGACCGGCACAAGCAGCGCAAGCCAATACGCTGGCTTCCTGCAGCGAATCGCCAGCACCGCCATAGCGGCGAGGCACATGCCGAGGCTCACAAGCTGCGACACGCGCACGCTGCCGAGCATCAGGCTGTCGGTGCGCAGACCTTCGATGACCATGCGTCCCGCGCCGTACCACAGCAGATACCAAATCAACATGTCGCCGCCGCGCTTGGTTTTCTTGCGGTTGGTATACAAAAGCGCGAAGCCGATGGCGTTCCAGAGCGATTCATAGAAGAACGTCGCCATGTGCCACGCGCCGCCGACGTACACCGCCGCCGGGAAGAACTGCCACGCCGGGTCTGTGATCAGTTCGCCGTAGGCTTCGCCGTTGATGAAATTGCCCCAACGCCCGATCGCCTGCCCCAAAAGCAAGGACGGAATCGCCATATCGATCACGGCGGACAGCCGCAGCTTTTTCTTTCTTGCCAAAAGCCAGCAGCCCAGCGCGCCGCCGATGACCGCGCCGTATATCGCCAGCCCGCCCTCCCACAGGTAGAGGATGCTGACGGGGTCGTCTTTGAACATGTCCCACTGGAAGGCGACGTAGTACAGCCGCGCGCCGACGATGGCAAGCGGCACAGCAAACAGCGCCATGTCCACCGCCGTGTCTTTCGGCAGGGACAGGCGCTGCTCGTCGCGCGCGCAGAGGAACACGCCCATTAGGATGGACAGCGCGATCAGCGCGCCGTAGACGGGGATCACGCCAAAGAGCAGCCGTTCTGTCATGCGTTGTTATTCTTTGGCTTTTTCGTAGGCGCTATGCACGGTCTTGAGCCATTCGATGATCGGAAGTTGCTGCGGGCAGGCGCTTTCGCACGCGCCGCACGCCACGCACTTGGACGCGTCCACGCCTTTATCTACGGCGTTCGCGTAGTGCCAGAGCATGGACTTGGGCTGGTCGAACATCACGCTCTCGTTGTAGGCGGCGAAAATGTCGGGGATGACGACGCCCTGCGGGCACGGCTGGCAGTAATCGCAGTGCGTGCAGCCGATGGGCGTGCGCTGGAGGTATGCCGTCTTGAGCGCGGCGTAGAACGCCGCGTCTTCTTTGGAAAGATTGCCTTCTTCCAGACTGCCGAAGATTTTGAGGTTTTCCTGCACCTGCTCCATGTTTGACATGCCCGACAATATGACCGCGACCTCGGGCAGCCCCGCGACCCAGCGGAACGCCCAATCGACCGCCGAACGGCGGGGCGTATGCGCGTTAATCAGCGCGCTTACTTCCTTGGGCGGCGTCGCCAGCGCGCCGCCGCGCAGCGGCTCCATCACCACGATGGGCACGCCCTTTTTCCCGGCGTAGCGTATGCCCTCGAGCGTCGCCTGGTTTTCGTCGTCGAGGTAGTTCATCTGCACCTGCGCCATGTCCCAGTCGTAATCGTCGAGGATTTCGAGGAACGCGTCCTTGCCATCGTGGAAGGAGAAGCCCGCGTAGGTGATACGCCCGTCCTTTTTCGCGCGGTCGAGGAACTCGCGGTAGCCAAAGCCCTGCATTTTGTGGAACGCCTCGAGGTTGAGCGCGTGCACGAGGTAAAAGTCAACGTGGTCGGTTTCCAATTTCTGCAATTGCTCGTTGAGCAGCCTGTCCATATCGGCGGGCTCTTTCACCAGCCATTGCGGGAGCTTGGTCGCGAGCTTGACCTTTTCGCGATAGCCGTCCTTGAGCGCGAGCGCCACAAGGCGTTCGCTCTCGCCGTTGTGATAACCGTAGGCGGTGTCCACATAATCCACGCCCGCGTCGATGGCGGCGCGGATCATACGGATCGCCTCGGGCGTGTCGATGACGTTCTTGTCGTCTTTCTTCACGGTGGGCAGGCGCATGCAGCCAAACCCCAGCCGAGAAACGTCAAACCCCAGTTTACCGAAAGATACCCTCTGCATACCCATTGCCTCCTTCATTGTGTACCAACAGTATATCATAACATATCCGTCCGTACAACTACAATAAATTCGCTCTTGAATGTCGGCGGAAAATCGGCGATAATGGACGGGGAGGCGAGGAAGATGTATCAAGCGCTGTATCGCAAATGGCGGCCGCAGACGTTTTCGGAGATGGTGGGGCAGGAGGCGATCGTGCGGACGCTGCGCAATCAGGTAGCGTCCGGGCGCGTGTCGCACGCGTACCTTTTCTGCGGCAGCCGGGGCACGGGCAAGACCAGCGCCGCCAAGATCATGGCGCGCGCCGTCAACTGCGAGCATCCCGTGGACGGCGACCCTTGCCTCGAATGCCGGAACTGCAAGACGCTCGCGGAGGACGCGTCGCTGGACGTGGTGGAGATGGACGCCGCGTCCAATAGCCGCGTGGAGGAGATCCGCGAGCTGCTGGAGAGCGTGTATTACCCGCCGCAGTCCGGGAAAAAGAAGGTTTTCATTATCGACGAGGTGCACATGCTGTCCAACTCGGCGTTCAACGCGCTGCTCAAAACGCTCGAAGAGCCGCCCGAGTACATGCTGTTCATCCTCGCCACGACCGAGCCGCAAAAGCTTCCCGCGACCATCCTTTCGCGCTGTCAGCGCTTTGATTTCGGCAGGTTCACCGAGGAGCAGATGATATCGCGCCTGCGCATGGCTTCGGGCGACGCGGACTGCGACGAGGAAGCGCTCGCCCTGATCGCGCGCGCCGCCGAGGGCAGCATGCGCGACGCGTGGAGCTTGCTGGACATGTGCGTGGGCGCGGGGCGCGTGACGGAGGCGCGCGTGCGCGAGATGCTCGGCTCGGCGGATCGCGGGTTTCTGTTTGAGTATGCCGCCGCGCTGGCGGCGGGCGACAGCGCGCTCGCCCTGCGCCTGACCGACAGGCTCATGCGCGACGGGCGCGACGCGCAGGTGTTCTCGCGCGATTTTGCGGCGCATCTGCGGCAGCTCATCGCCGCCAAGCTGGACGCGGGCGCGGGCATGGAGAGCAAGGAGAACATCGAGCGCCTGCGCGCGCAGGCGGAGGAATTTTCGCTGCCGAGGCTGCTGCGCACGTTGTCGGAGTGCATGCGCGCGGAGAGCGACATGCGCCTCGCGCCGTCGGCGCGCACGGTGTTGGAATTGTTTGCGCTGCGCGCGTGCCAAGCGCCGCTGGAGGAGACCGCGGCGCTCGTCGAACGCGTGGCGGAATTGGAGCGCGAGGTCGCGGCGCTGCGCGAAGGCGGCGTTGCCGTTGCCCCTAAAGCGCCTGTTGTTCATAAAACGCCCGCCAAAGCGCCTGAAAGCGCGCCCGAGGAAGAGCCGGAGGAAAGCACGCCCGAGGATGCCGCGCCCGTTCGGCGCACGCCCAAGGACGTGTGGAACGCCATGCTCAAGCGCCTTGCCAAGCAAAGCCCCTCGTGCTACGGCATGGTCAAAGAGGGCAAGTTCGGCGGTTATCAGGACGGCAAATTCACGCTCAATTTTCCCGAGGATTCGTTCTACATCGGCGCGCTCAACGACGAAAAGCGGCGCGGGCAAGTGGAGGCGCTGCTGGCGGAGGAATACGGCGAGATCGTGCGGTTCGAGGCGAAAAGCGTCGCGGCGCGCGATCCCGAGGCGGAAAAGCGCGTGGAGAGCGATACCGACAGCCTGATCGGCATGTTTGGCAGAAGCGCCGTGCAAATCGACGATTGACAGGGGTATACGCATGCTGACCATCACAAACGAAGAAGCGCGCAGGTTCATCCTGCGCAAGCAGGGGCTGCTGGGCGAGAAGCTGTTTTCGGGCGAGGACGGGGCGATCACCTTTGTGCGGCAGGCGGGCTGCGTGCAGTACGACCCGGTGGACGTGTGCGGCAGAAGCCCGGAGCTTAGCTTTCTGTGCCGCGTGGAAGGGTTCACCAAGGAGACGTATCACAGCATGCTCTACGAGCGCCGCGCGCTGGTGGATTATATCGACAAAAACCTTGCGATACTCCCGGCGGAGGATTGGAAGTATTTCGCGCGGCACCGCGCCTATCACGCCAGCCCCGAACGCAGGAGCTATCAGGCGACGCAGGCGCTCGCGCCCGCCGTGCGCGCGTTTTTGCGCGAAAACGGGCCTTCTTTTTCCGAGGATTTGCCCGACCTGGGGCGCGTGGACTGGTACTGGACGGCGACGTCGGGCGCGCGGGCGGCGATGGAATCGATGTATTTCCAAGGAGAATTGTGCGTGCACCACAAGCAGGGCACGCGCAGGTGTTTCGATTTCGCCGAAAACTGCCTGCCCGCCGAGATCCTCTCCGCGCCCGATCCGTACCCGAACGACGACGATTTCCGCGCGTTCCTGCTCAAGCGGCGCATCGGCGCGGTCGGCATGCTGTGGAACAAGGCGAGCGACGCGTGGCTCGGCGTGCCCGATTTCAAGCAGGCGAACCGTGAAAAGGCGTTCGCGGCGCTCGAGAACGCGGGCGAGATACTGCCTATCAAGGTCGAGGGGATTACGCCGCCCTTGTGTATCCTCGCGTCCGACGAGCCGCTGCTGCGCGAATGCCAGACCGCGCTGTTCACGCCGCGCTCCGAGCTGATCCCGCCGCTGGATGCACTTTTGTGGGACAGAAAGCTCATCGAGGCGCTGTTTGGCTTCCATTATCGCTGGGAGATCTACACGCCCAAGGAAAAGCGCGAGTTCGGGCATTACGTGCTGCCGCTGCTGCAGGGCGAGCGCTTCGTCGGGCGGCTGGAGGCTGTGCGCGACGCGGGGGAAAGCGCGCTCGTCGTCCGGAACGTGTGGCGCGAGGAAGGCGCGCGGCTCGACAAGCGCGCGCTGAACAAGACGCTGTGCTGCCTGTGCCGCTTCCTTGGGATGAAAACCGTGCAATTCCTATCATAATTGCAAATTTGCGTCAAAAGTGTTTACTTTCTATTAAAATATGATATACTATCTTGTGTGACTTGATTTTTACGAAAGGACGGAGCGCATGAGCGACCAACGCAACAAGTATTCCAGTACGCCGCTGTACGGCTTGCGCAAGCAGCGCGCGGCGGCGTCGTCCGGCGGCGGTTTCCAAATCCAAAAGCAGCCGCGCGGGCGCAACATGCACACCACGCTGCAAATGCTGATGTCGCTGGCGCTTCCGGCGCTGCTGTTGATCGCGTTCATATTCAACAGCACGTACCTGTTCTGGGCGTTTGCCGTCGCGTCGCTTTTGTGCGTCGTGTGGATGTGGCTGCGATCGGCGTTCGTGCGCAACGCGCGCGCGACGCTGACGCTCATTTACGCTGCGCTGATTATGGTGTCGGGCGTTGCCATCTGGATCAACACGCCCATCGAGGACACGACGCAGGCGACCCCGCCGCCGTCGAACGTCGACGTGTTTTCGAGCGAGCCGAGCTACAGCCTGCTGGATCAGGCGCAGAACCAAGGTGCGACCGTCGTGCCGACGGAAGACCCCAACGCCGTCTCCGCCGCGCAGATGCAGCTCATTCGCTTCATGGATTACTGGGCTGTGCCCGACAACGCGGGCATGCTGTCCATCTGCCTGCCGACGTGGGTCGCCCAGCAGGAGAACCCCGATAAATCCATCTTCCAGCTTCGCGCCAACCGCACGCCGGTGGAATACAACATCGAAAGCGTGACCGGCAGCGACGTGGACAGCTCGCGCACCGTGAACATGACCGTGCGCATCGACAAGAACAACAGCAAAGAGCCCTCGCTGTACCGCTTTCAGGTGCTGATGCTGCGCATCAACGATACGTGGTACGTCGATCCGCGTTCGCTGGGCGGCACGCTGGTCGTTGAGACCGCCAGCACTACGGGCGACGCATCCGCCGCTGCGCAGACCGCCGCGACCGAGCCGCCCTCCACGCCCGCGACCACCGCGCCGACGTTCATCCTGTATTACAACAAAGAAGGCGGCGGCAAGTACTACCACGCCGACCCGAACTGCAAGAGCATGAACAGCAAATGGCTGCCGCTGAAAACGAGCTTCTACTATCGCGACGTGAATTCCGACACGTATAAGAACCTGCTGCCCTGCGGCGAGTGCGACGCGCCCAAAAGGTAGCGTTATTGCAATCGCATGGCATAATCGAGCGCTTCCGCCGCGCACAGCAGGCTGCAGCGCTTGATTTGCGTTGCAAGCGGCGCGGCGTTCTCGCGCATCTCGGCGGCAAGCGCCGCCAACAGCGCCGTCAGTTCCTCGGCGGCGCTCGGCATGGGGGAGGGGAACGCTTGCGACAGCGCCTTGACGAGCGAAAGGCAGGTCGCGCGCTCGGATTGCAGCGCGTTTTGCGCCGCCGCCGCGTCGCTTGCTTGCGAGAGCGCGCGCAGCCGCTCGGGCGCGCCCGCGATGTACCGGTGCGCGTCGCCCAGCGCCGATAACTGCGCTTCCGTGCCCGACGCGCGCAGCGTCACGGCAGCGCCCGGAAGCTCGTATGCCTTGCCGCCCGATATCCGTGCCGCCGCGAGCGCCGCCGCGCGCGTATCGAACAGATCCACCAGTAAGGGCGCGCCGCCGTACACGATGCCCGCGCCGCCTTGCGCGTCGAGCGCCGCCTGCGCCTCGGCGCGGCTGGCATACTCGCCCGCTTGCAGGGCGAAAAAGCGCGGCAGCGTCAAGGTCATGTCGCGCGCGACGGCGGGCTGCGGCGCGCTGGCGAACTGCACGGTCAGCCGTGGCAGCGCGTAATCGCCCTCCAGCAGCCGCCAGCCCGCGAACGCCAGCAAGCAGCCCATCAGCAGCAGCAGCGCCGCCATCAGCCGCCTTCGTCCGCGCGCGCGCTGCCTGTGTGTTTTGATTCGGACGACCCGCATGCGCCCACCTCCAGTCAGTGAAGGTATGCGCGCCCGGGTTTGCTTTATGAATGAAATGATGCTATACTGACAGGGGAGGTCTGTTATGCGCTATCACATCGACACCATCCCGGTCTGGGACGCTATGAAGCTGAACGGCGAATGCCCGCTGTGCGCGATTCGCCGCCGGAACGAGCTCATCGACGCCGACCGTTTTCTGGGCGGCTCGGTCATGGAGCCCGATATGCGCGTGCGCGTCAACGCCAAAGGCTTCTGCAAGAAGCATCAGGCGCTGCTGTACGAGCAGAAAAATAAGCTCGGTCACGCGCTGCTCATGCACTCGCACTTGCAGGAGGTGCGCAAGAAGGCGGACGCGGCGCTGAAATCCGCCGCGAGCGCCGCCAAGGGCGGCAAGCGCCTGTTTGCCAAAGGCGACGGCTTGAAGGAGGCGGCGGCAGCGCTTACCGCCGCGACCTCGGGCTGCATCCTCTGTGATTCGCTCGAGGAAAACATGGCGCGGTACGCCTATACCCTGCTCTACCTGTATGACACCGACCCGGGCTTCCGCAAGGCGTTTGCCGCGTCCAAGGGCGTGTGCCTGCCCGACGCGTCGCTGCTGCTGTCGATGGCGGGCGAAGCGCTGTCGGGCGCGCGGCTGTCCGAATTCGTGGAAACGCTGCAAGCGCTGACCGACGCGTCGCTCGCGCGGCTGTCGGACGAACTCGAATGGTTCACCGTCAAGTTCGACTACCGCAACGCCAACAAGCCGTGGGGCGAGAGCAAGGACGCGCTCGAGCGCACGGTCAACAAAATGCGCGGCTACTGTGTGGGCGCGGAGCCCAACCCGAAAGAGAAATGACGAATATGCGCCGCTGTATCATCATCGTATGCCTGCTGCTGTTTGCGCTGCCCGCCCGCTGCGAGGGGCTGATTTCCGCCGACAGCGGCGGCGCGCCGCCGGACGAGACCGTGGCGACGCTGTATTTCCGCTACCGCGATACCGCGCTGCTTGCGCAGGAGCGGCGAACGCTGCGCGTCTCGCGCGACGAATCCTACGAGAAAGCGCTGGTCGAGGCGCTGCTGGCGGGGCCCGCTTCCTCGGGCGGCGAGCTTTTCTCGGTGTTCCCGCCGAGCGCGCGCGTGATGTCCACGCAGGCGCATGGCGACGTTGTGTACGTCACGTTCGACGAGGGCTTGATCGCGGGCTATCCCGACGAGCCGTCCGCGCTCAACACCGCGTACTGGCAGCGCGAAGCGCCGCTGCGCAGGCATCTGGCGATGGCGGCGCTGACCGCGACGCTGACCGAATCGGGCGAGTACCGCGCGGTGCAGGTGCTCGTGCACGGGCAGACGGGGGTTGAGACCTCGCTTCGCCTGCACGCGAGCTTTTTCCTTTCGGGCGAGGACGCGCTGTTGTCCGCGCTCCCGCGCGACGAAAGCTATCTGATGACCCCGAGCAACGCTGCGCGCGCGTGCCTGACGGCGTGGCTGGAGCGCGACTGGGCGACGCTGCTTTCGTATGTCGCGGCGTCGGAGGAGCGACCGTCCGAAAGCGCGCTGGAGCAAAGCGACGCATTGATATCGCTGACGGTCTCGCCCGGATCGGTGTCGCCGGACGGGAGAACGGCGGTCGTCTGCGCCGATTTGACGCTGCTGTCCAAGGACGGCGCGGAGCGCACCGAGCTTGCGTATCCGATCACGCTGATACGCGAATACGGCGCGTGGAAGATTCCCTACGCGCGCCTGTCCGCGATGATGGGGCTGGAATAGGAGGATGCGCATGCGAAAACCGCTTCGGCTTCTATCCGCCCTGCTGGCGTGTCTGCTGCTGGCGGGCTGCACGTCGAGCATGCCTGTGGTAACGTCCGACGAAAACGGCACGCTGCCGCCCGTGCAAACCGCGCGCGAAGCGCCGCTGGGCGACGCGCAACAGGAAGCCACGCAGGCGGTGGCGCTGTATCTGCCAAACCTCTCCGGCACGCGCCTTATCGCGCAGTACGAGCGCCTGTCGCTGCCGATGGCGCGGCATCCGGCGGAGACCGTCGTCCGGCGGCTGCTTGCCAGCACAGGCACGGCGGACGCGCTGCCGCTGGCATCGGGCGTTACGCTGCAGCTCGCGCCCGGGAGCACGGTCGAGGTATCGGGCGGCGTGGCGACGGTCAACCTTGCCGCCAGCGCCGTGCGCCTTTCGCATGCCGAGCTATACACCGTCAGTCAGGCGATCGCCAACACGCTGTCGCAGTGGGGCGATATTCAATCCGTCAACGTGCTCGTGTCGGGCGTGCAGCCCGGGCTGGATGTGGCGGCAACGATGCCCGCCGGGTGTTTTGCGCGCGCTTACGACCAAGATGTGGGCACGCTCTACGAGCGCGCGGCGGCGCAAAAGGCGCAGGTGGGCGAGGACGCTTCGCAAAAGCGCTTTAGCGCGGTCGCGGCGCTGTATTTCCCGGCGCAGGGCGGCAAGGGCGTGCTGTGCGAGGCGCGCAGCCTGTCGTTCCCCGGGCAGACGCAGCCGCAAATCATCCTGTCGCTGCTGTCCGTGCTGTCCTCCGGCGCGCGGTCGTTCACCGGCGTGCCCACGCTGCCCGATTTGCCTTCGCGCCTGATCGCCGAGCCTTCGGTGCGCGATATCGCGGCGACTGGCGACCGCGTGGCGACGCTGCATTTTGACGCGACGCTCAACACCGCGCTCATCGACGCGGGCGTGCCGCGCTCGGTCATGATGGCTTCCGTCGTGACGACGCTGTGCACGTTCGTGCCGGGGCTGCACGGCGTGGAAGTCGTTATTGGCGACGAGCGCGTGACCGAGATCGTCCCGGCGGGCATTTACGAAGGCGCGGGCGAAGCCATTTCGTTTGAAGGCGGCATCGCGCGGCGCGGCGATTTCGGGCGGTTTTTGCTGTCGCACTGTACGCTATATTTCGCCAATGACGCGGGTCGGCTCGCGCGCGTGCTGCGCCCCGTGCCGTGCTATCAGGCGCAGAACGCGCGCTACCTGCTCAACCAGCTCTTGCTCGGTCCGCAGCCGTATGACAGCGTGACCGGGCTTCGCGCCGCGCTGCCGTCCGGGCTGTCCGACATTGATTTGCTCGGCGTGTCCATCGCGGGCGATACGATGCTGCTCAACCTGTCCGACGGCTTCGCGCAGGCGTGCGTCGGGCTTGCGCCCGAGCGCGAACGCCTGCTGGTATACAGCGTCGTGAACACCATGACGGCGCTGCGCTCCGTCAAGCGCGTGATGCTGTTCGTCGCCGGGATGCAGCCCGACACGCTCGCGGGCGAGATCTACCTTCCGGGCGAATTCATGGAGAATGTCGGCATCGTTGCCGATTAAAGGTATTCGCCCACGTCCATCGCCAGTTTTTCCTCCAGCGAGATCAGCCGCTTGGTGATGTCCTTGGCGCGCTCGTCCGCCGCCTGATACTGGTTCAGGTATCGCCGGAGCGATTTTACGCCCATGTTGCAGCCGTCGGTCACGAGATCGGCGATCGTCGCGTCCGATTCGTCGAGCGCCAGCTTGACATTGGTCTTCATCCACGACATGCTCTTCGCCATCGGCGCGGGCGCTTTGCCCTCGTCGTGACAGTTGTCCAACATCGTTTGCAGCTCGCTTTGCAGCCTTTCGTGCTTCTCCCGGCTGCTTTCCAGATGCCGCCGCAGTTCCTCGCTGCGCACCGAGGACATCACCTCGCAGATGGACGCAACGCCCATGTGCACGCCCGCGTCGCACTCGCGCAGCAATCTGACCGTATCTTGATTCGCCATAATCAACACATCCTTTCGGGGACAGCGTTCCCCAAAAGCGCGCAAACAAAACGAGCCTCCCCGCCATGGGAAGGCTCGTTGAAGGCTTTGCGCGTTTACTCGCCCGTCGTTGCGTCCGTTTCCGGCTCGGTAGGTGCGGTTTCGGTCTCCGCAGGCGTGGACGCCAGCGTGATGGCTGCGTCGTCGTATACGATTTCGTAGGACGGCATCCAGTTGGTCAGGGCTTCGTTGTACTTCGTGCCGTTTTCGACCGACACGAGGTATTCGGTGATTTCCGCGCGGATGTCGTCCGTCATGTCGATCAGCCCGCCCGGAATGTCGGACTTATAGTAGATGATGTGGATGCCGTTCGCGCCCACGACCGGGTCGCTCACGTCGCCCACGGCGAGCATCTTCTCGCTGAACGCGCCCTCGACGAACGCGCGATCCCAGGCGATGCTGTCCTTGTGCACGGCGTAACCCTCGGCGAGCGTCGCTTCGTTCTGCATGCCCGGGTCTTCGCCGTATTGCGCGATCAGCGCGTCAAACGCTTCGCCGCCTTGGAAGCGCGCGTAGATATCGTCGATCTCCGTTTGCTTGCTGGCGATAACGGCGGCTTTGGCTTCGTCCATCGCGGCTTTGAGCGCGTCCAGATCCTTGGGTTCTTCGGTCGCTTGCGGCGCTTCGCCCTCGGTCGGCTCTGCGGTTGCTTCGCCCTCGGCGGGCGCTGTCGTCGTGTCGCCATTGAGCGCTTCTTCATACGCCGCCTGCGCGTCGGAATAGGCGGTCAGCAGCGCTTCGTCGGGCATGAGCAGGATGTGCGTGACCGCGCGGTAGCCCTCCGGGCGATACCAGATGTTCGCGCCGCCGTAATAGGTGTAGTATTCGTAGGTCGCCGCGTCGCCGTAATAGAGCTTGTATTGCTCGCCGACTTCTTCAAAGACCTGCCGGATCGCTTCCTCGGTCGGCGTATAATCGCCCACGAGGTAGTCGTCCAGCCTGTTCCACGCGGCGCTGTTGACGTACATTTCTTCGATGACTTCCTGCGTGTAACCGTAGGTGGTCAGGTAGAAATTCTTCGCGTCTTCCAGCAGCTTGGCGCGCGCGTCCTCGGTGTCCTCGGTCAGGTAGTAGCTCACGTAACTGTCCAGCCCGGTCTGCCATTCGGCGGCGGCTTCGGTCTTCAGCGCCTGCAGCTCTTCGTCGGTGAAATCGAAAAAGCCCAGCTCGTGCGCCTTGGCGAGAAGCACCTGATCGCGCATGTAATACTCGATGGCGGTGCGATAATCGTTTTCGTCTTCGATATTCCCATTGTCAAGCAATGATTGCAGGTATTCCTGCACTTGGCTTTTGAGCACGGGCTCGCCCGCGAACGTGCCGAGCACGGGGTCTGCGTCCGCCGTTTCCGCCAGCGCGGGCATCGTCACGGCAAGCGCCAGCGCGAGCGCCAGCAGCAGCGCGAACATACGATTTCTGTTCATCATTCAGGCAGTTCCTTTCCGTTTCCGGCGTGTTCTACGACCGGTTGATCGTGGATATTATGGCACAGCGGGCGGCATTCCGCAAGCGTTACCGCACTTTTTTCAAAATGTTACAGATTGTACACATTTCTTTGATATGCTATACTACAGAGGCGGAGCGCCGCGCGGTCAACGCTTTTTGGCGAAGAAATCCCGCAGCAGCCGCGCGCATTCTTCCTCCAGCACGCCGCCGACGCACCGGACGCGGTGGGTGAACGCCGGGTCTTGCGGGATGTCGTACACGCTGCCCGCGCACCCCTGCCGCGCGTCGAACGCGCCGAAGACGCATTCCGAGAGCGCCGCCATGACCATCGCGCCCGCGCACATCGGGCAGGGCTCGAGCGTCACGTACAGCGTGCAGCCCGTCAGCCTGCGCGTGCCCAGCGCCATTGCGCCGCGCCGCATGCAGAGCATCTCGGCGTGCGCGAACGGGTCGTTTTGCGTCTCGCGCTCGTTGTGCGCCGAGGCGATCACCTCGCCGTTTCGCACGAGCACCGCGCCGACCGGCGTTTCCGTCTCGTCCTGCGCGGCGAGCGCCAGCGCCATGCGCATCCATGTTTCCCGCACGACGGTATCCCCCTTCCGACCATATTATACAGACATCAAGGAGGAAACGCAATGAGCAATCAGGTTCTCACCGCCATCATGGACAGGCGCAGCCACCGCGCGTATTCCGACGTGCAACTGACCGACCAGCAGCTTAAGATCATCCTCGACGCGGGGCTGCAAGCGCCCAGCGCCGTCAACCGCCAGCCGTGGTTTTTCTCGGTCGTCCAGAACAAGGAACTGCTTTGCCAAATGAACAAGACGGCGCGCGACAGCGTCATGGCGGGGGAGGGCAAAAAGAGCCCGCGCTTTGACGACCCGAACTACGATATCTTCTACGGCGCGCCGACGGTCATTTTCCTGTCCTCGCCCGGGAACGACGCTAACCCGTATGCGACGCTGGACTGCGGCATCGCGGTGGAGAACATGGCGCTGGCGGCGCAGGAGCTGGGGCTGGGCAGCGTGATACTGGGCATGCCGCGCTTTTGTTTCTCGGAGGAGAAAATCGAGGAATATGAGAAGACCTTGCAATTCCCCAAGGATTGGCATTTCGCCATTGCCATCGCCATCGGCAACGCCACCGACGACAAGCCCGCGCACCCGATTAGCGACGAGAAGATCGCGTATGTCCGTTAAGCGCGCGCTGTGCGCGCTGCTGTGCGCGTGCCTGTTGACGCCGTGCTTCGCCGCCGCCGAGCGCGAGCCCGTGCGCCTGCTGGCGTTGAACGTCGGCAAGGCGGATTGCCTGCTGTTGTTTGTGTACGGGCAGACGTACCTGATCGATGCGGGGTACGAGCACACCTACGGCGCGCTCCAGAGCGCGCTGGCGGGTTATGGCGTAACGCGGCTGGACGGCGTGTTTCTCACGCACGCGCACGAGGATCACGAGGGCGGGCTGATGCCGTTGGCAAGCAGCGATATCCAAGTGGACGCGTGGTACGCGTCGAGCATCTATTACGACGTGAAGGAAGGCAAGCACCCGCTCGTCAACGCCGCCAAGGCGCGCGGGCAGGAGGCGGTTTTCCTCGACGCGGGCGACACGCTGCCGCTGCCCGAGGGCGCGACCTTCACCGTGCTGGGACCGACCGAAGTCGACACGCTCAATGAGAACAACAACTCGCTCGTTTTGCGCCTCGATTCGCCCGACGGCAGCATGCTGCTTGCCGCCGACATGAAAGAGGAGGAAGAATCGCTGCTGTGGGCGGCGGGCGCGCTCGCCCCGGCGGACGTGTTCAAGGTCGGGCATCACGGCGACGACAAGGCGACGAGCAACGCGCTGGTTTCGCAGGTGCGCCCGCAGGTCGCGCTGATATCGACGAGCACCCGGGAAGAACCCGATACGCCCGCGCCCGTTGTGATCAAGCGATTGGAGAGCTACGGCTGCGACGTGTACGTCACGCAGGACACCGAGGCGGGCTTGCTGTGCACGCTGCGGGAAGGGAAAGCCACCGTCGAGGCGCTGTCGTGGAATACGCCGCCCGCGCGCGGGCTGACGCTGGCAATCGACAACGCCAGCGACCTGCTGACCATCACGAACACCGGCGACGCGCTCGATTTGACGGGCTACATGGTCTATTCCACGCGCGGCTCGGATTGCTTCTATTTACCCGAGGGCACGCTGCTGGCGGCGGGCGAACGCCTGACGCTCGGCTCGGGCGCGGGCGAGAAGGGCGATATCACGCTTTCGCAAAAGCGCGTCTGGCACAAGAGCAAAAACGACGTCGCCATCCTCTACGACGCATACGCGCGCGAGATTGCGCGCACCGATAACGGACTGCCGGAATAGGATGCAGCGAGGGCGCGGGAGCATCCCGCGTCCCCGAAGGAGGCTGTGCCTATGCCACCATTCCGTCCGCCCTGCTCCTGCGGGCATCAGCCGCCCGCCGAACGTCCGTGCAAACCCTCGTGCGGTTGCGGCGACCATGACCGTCCGCCCCGCCCGTCGTGCGGCGGCTTTCTCGTCCCCAAAATCCTTGGCGTTGGAAAATACTGGCAGCGTTGCCTGAAATGCGACCTCGACGTGCGCGGCTTGTCCAAGCGCGCGCAGCCGCCGCTGACGCTTTGTCGCGTGTCGGCGTGCGGGCAAGACCCGTGGTGGGAGGAGCGCCCGTGCCGCGAACGCAACGCGCTGGAATTGTGCGTCACCATTCCGTTGACCGTCGAGGTGCGCGACGCATGCGGCTGCGTGTATTCCGGCAGCGCCGAGATCGAGATTCCCGTGCGCATCCGCCTGTCCTGCCCGAGCCACGAATGCTGGCGGCATAAGATCGTGCTCACGCCGTGCGTGCGGCTCGCGGGGCGCGCGTGCGAAGCCTGCGGCACGCGGTTTGAGGATGTGCCGCTGGAGGTCGCCTGCGACGCTTACGTGGTGTCCTACTGCGCGGTGGGCGCGCCCTGCGAGCCGCCCTGCCCGAACGATTTACCGCTTTATCCGCAACCGCGATATTGAGAAATAGGCTGTCCTTGCCGGGCAGCCTGTTTTCTGTCGCCTGCGCTATTCTCTTTTTGTCGCCGGGCTGTTCTTCATCACGTTCGTAATCAATTGCAGCGCGTTTGCCATGACCGCGATTTGCTTTTCGGACATCGCCGCGGGCGGCGGATCGTCGCTGGCGACGACGCGGAACTGTACGCCCGTCGCGAAATCCTGCCGCCAGATGTACGTCGGCGTGTATTCCACCGATGCGAACGTCGTCTCGCCCGTGCCGACGTTATAGAGCATTTGAATGTGCAGCAGCATGCCCGAGCGCGCGGCGTTTTCGTCGCGCGATTCCTCGAGCAGCGAGCCCATCGAATAGGCGACCAGTCCCGTTTTTCGCGCGCCGCCTGCGTCCGTGACGGTCAAATATGCCGCTGGCTGCACGGCGGTCGGGTGCGCGCCGAGGACGACGTTCGCGCCGCTGGCGATCAGATGGCTGGCGATCTCCGTCTGCGCGCTTGTGGGCGAGGTCGCGTCCTTCTTGCCCCAGTGCATGGAGACGACGACGATATTCGCGCCGTTGGCGCGCGCCGAGGCGATATCGCCCGCCGCGCGCTCCGGCGAATAGGCGGTGACGGCGTATGCAAAGTCCGCCGACGCGCGAATGTCGCTCTTGAACAGCGCCGCGTCCACGTATTGCAGCACCGCCACGCGCAGACCGTTGACCGTCAGCATCGCCATGCCGCCCGCAAGCGCTTGGTCGCCGTACAGCCCGGTATACGAAAAGCCCGCGTCGCGGAGCGCGGAAAGCGTGGCGCGCGCGCCGTCGATGCCCAGATCCAGCGCGTTTTCGTGGGCGGGCAACAGCATGGTAAAGCCCGTCGCCTTCACGGGCGCGAGCAACGCGGGATCGGCGTTCACGTCGCTTCCGGGCTTGGCGCTCGTGTACAGCACGTTCGCCAGCAGGGCGATATTCAAGTCAGAGCAGACCTGCCCCGCGATGCCCGAGAACAGCGCGTCCGGGGTATAGTTTGCGTCCTTTGTCTTTTTGAGCGCGTCGGTGATGTCCGTCTGGAGGGCGATCTCGCCGCCGACCGTGAGAGACAGCGATTTGAACACCGGTTCCGCCGTCGCCTGCGCCTGCGCCTGCGCGTTGGGCGCGATGGTGACGGTCGTGGTCTTGATCGTCGGGACGGGCGCGGGCGTGTTTGTCGGCGCGCTGAGCGCGCGGTTGACCGCGCCGATGATCTCCTCGGGCGCGAGGCTTGCGCCCGAGCCGTCGCTGCGCATGACGGAAAACGCGACGAAACAGCCCGCGACGACGAGCGCCGTCGTCACCAGCGCGACCATCGAACCGGGCGTTAGCCCCGCGCGTTTTCTGCTGCGCATGTATTACCCTTCCACGCGGAGCATGCTCCGCACCTGCGCGAAGGACGGCGAGATCGCCGCCAGCGCGCGCTTGACGCGGCTTTCCCACGCCATGTGCGTTACCAATACGATGGGCACGCACCCGGGCGTTTCCGCGCCGCGCTGCACAAGCGAGAAAATGCTCACGCCGTTTTCGCCGAACGCCGAGGTGATGTGCGAGAGCACGCCCGGCTCGTCCGCCGCGCTGAGCCGCACGTAATAGCGGCTGCGCCAGTCGTCCGCGACGGTGATTTCCTCGCTCAACGTGTCGCCGATTTGGAAGCTCGGGTGCACGGGCTTTTCGTGCAAAAGCGCGTAGAGCAGGTCGCTGACGATGGCGCTTGCCGTCGGCATGCTGCCCGCGCCGTGCCCCATGAGCATCATTTCCTTGCAGGCGTGCCCCTCCAGATACACCGCGTTGAGCGCGCCCGACACTGACGACAGCGGATGCCCTGTCGGGATGAACGCCGGATGCACGCGCGCCTCGACGGTGCTTCCTTCGCGCTTGGCGATGGCAAGCAGCTTCAGCGTGTACCCCATGTCGCGCCCGTATGCGATATCGCGCGCGTCGACGCCCGCGATGCCCTCGCGGTATACGCAGGCGACCGGGATGCGCGCGTGAAACGCGAGCGAGGACAGGATGGAGAGCTTGTACGCCGCGTCATACCCCTCCACGTCGCTGGTCGGGTCGGGTTCTGCAAGCCCGAGCGCCTGCGCGTCCTTGAGCACCGCCGCGTAATCCTCGCCCTGCTCGGTCATGCGCGTTAGGATGTAGTTTGTCGTGCCGTTGATGATGCCCATAAGCACGCCGATATGATTGGCTTGCAGCGAATCCGTCAGCGTGCGCACGACGGGCAGCGCGCCGCAGACGCTCGCCTCGAAATACAGCCCCGCGCCGCCCTTTTTCGCAGCCGCGTGCATGACGTGCCAGTTGAGCGCCATCGCCATTTTGTTGGCGGTGACGACGGTTTTCCCGCTTTCCAGCGCGCGTGCGATGTACGCGGTCGCCGGTTCTTCGCCGCCCATGCACTCCACGACCAGCGTAATTTCCGGGTCGCGCAGCACGTCGTCCGGGTCGGTTGTGAGCAGCTCCCTCGGCACGCTTGCCGGACGCGGTTTGTCAACGTCGCGCACGAGCACGCGCTTGACGGTGATCGTCAGCCCGTCGCGGTGCGCGATGTCGGCGGCGAACGTCGAAAGCAGCGTCCACACGCCGCAGCCGATGTTCCCAAGCCCTAGAAAGCCGATTTGTACGTTTCTCATGCGCGCTCCTGCTTGGCGTTTCGCTCGTAGATGATGCGCAGGCCTTTGAGCGTCAGCAGCCCGTCGATTTTGTCGATGGCGGTGGACTCCGAGGCGATCAGCCGCGCCAAGCCGCCTGTCGCCACGACCGTCGCGTCATCGCGCCCGATTTCGCGCTTCATCTTGGTAATCAGGTAGTTGACCTGCCCGACGTAGCCGTAGATCAGCCCCGACTGAAGGTTGGTGATCGTGTTTTTGCCGATGACCGTTTCGGGCTTGATCAGCTCGAAATGCGGGAGCTTCGCCGCGCCCGCGACCAGCGCCTCGCTTGCCAGCTTGATGCCCGGGCAGATGCAGCCGCCGAGGAATGCGCCGCGCTCGTCGACCACGCCGAACGACGTCGCCGTGCCAAAGTCGATGAAAATACAGGGCGCGCCATAATAGGCGTACGCCGCCACGGCGTTGCAAATGCGGTCGCTGCCCAGCTCGCGCGGGTTCTCGTATTGGATGTTCACGCCCGTTTTCACGCCCGGCGCGACGAACAGCGGGTTGAGCTTGAAGTAATCGCGGCACATGTGCTCGATGGTGAAGTTGATCGTCGGCACGACGGATGAAATCATCACGCCCGTCACCACGTCTGTGGACAGCCCCGCGTGCGTGAACAGATTGGCGAGCAGAATGCCGTACTCGTCGCTCGAATAGGTGCGGTTGGTGGACAAGCGCCAGTACCTGACCATGCTCTTGCCGTCAAACAACGCGGTTTTGATGTTTGTGTTGCCGATGTCCAGCGTGAAAATCATAGGTTTCCTTTCCGTTTACGGGTGCAAAACCGTGCCCAGCGGCTCGCCGCGCAGTACGCGCAGGATGTTTTCGGGGTCTTTGAGCGCGAACACGCGCGTGACGGGCACGCTGTTGTCGGCGCACAGCGCGAACGCCGCCGCGTCCATGACGCGGAGTTGCCGCGCGAGCGCTTCGTGATAAGTGATTTCGGGGATGAACGTCGCCGATTTGTCTTTCTCGGGGTCGGCGGTGTATACGCCGTCGATCGCCTTGGCGAGCAGCAGCGCGTCCGCGCGCAGTTCGACCGCGCGCAGCGCGACCGCCGTGTCGGTCGAGAAGAAGGGGTTGCCCGAGCCGCCCGCCAGCAGCACGATTTCGCCGCTTTCGAGCGCTTCGCTTGCGCGCAGCGCGGTATACGCTTCGCACACGCGCGGCATCTCGATCGCCGAGAGCACGCGCGCCTTGCCGCCCGCGCGCCAGATGGCGTCGCGCATGGCGAGGCAGTTGACGACAGTGCCGAGCATGCCCATATAGTCGGCGGTCACGGCGTCCATGCCGACGCCCTGCCGCCCGCGCCAGATGTTGCCCGCGCCGATGACCACGCCGAGTTGCGTTTCCTTCGCCGCTTCGCGTAAGACCGCCGCCGCGCGGTCGATTTGCGGAAAGTCGAACAGCTTGCCGTCCAGCCCGAGCGCTTCGCCGCTGAGCTTCAGCACCGCGCGTTTATAGAGCGCCGCCATGCGCACACCTCCCATATGTAAAGAAAAAGAGGCGGACGCGCGTCGCGCCGCCTCTTTGGATTGCATTAAGCCTTCTTGGTCATCGCGTCGATTTCGGCGGCGAGGTTGGATTCCTTCTTGGCGATGCCTTCGCCGCGCTCGTACCGCGTGAAGCGGCGGATGGTGATCTTTTCGCCGCTGGCGAGCGTCGCTTCGTTGAGCAGCGTCGCGATGGTGATGTCCGGGTTCTTGACGAACGGCTGCTCGAGCAGGCACACTTCCTTATAATACTTCTCGATGCGCCCTTCGACCATGCGGTCGACGATCTTCTCGGGCTTGCCCTCGCCCAGCGCCTGCGCGCGCAGGATCTCTTTTTCCTTGTCAAGCTCCGTCATCGGCACTTCGTCCTTGGCGACGTAGAGCGGGTTGGCGGCGGCGATGTGCATGGCAACGTCGTGGCACAGCGTCTTGAAGGTGTCGGTCTTGGCGACGAAGTCGGTCTCGCAGTTGATTTCTACCAGCACGCCGATTTTCCCGCCCATGTGGATGTAGCTGTCCACGCAGCCCTCGGCGGCGATGCGCCCCGCCTTCTTGGCGGCGGCGGCAAGCCCCTTTTCGCGGAGGTATTCGATTGCCTTATCCATATCGCCGGCGTTTTCCACCAGCGCCTTTTTGCAGTCCATCATGCCCGCTTGCGTGCGTTCGCGAAGCTCTTTGACCATTGCGGAAGTGACTTCCATTGCTTGCTCCACTCCTTATTCTTGATGATTATTCAGCGTCCGCGACCGCTTCCGCTTCCTCTGCGCTCTGCTCGCCCTGCTTGCCCTCGAGCACCGCGTCCGCCAGCTTGCCCGCGATCAATTTGACCGCGCGGATAGCGTCGTCGTTGCCGGGGATGACGTAGTCGATTTCGTCCG
>CAZEIC010000019.1:0-14456 GCA_964512175.1 uncultured Oscillospiraceae bacterium
CCCCGCCAAGGAAGAAACCGAGTATGTCGACGGCATCATGGAAGACATCCACTGGCTCGGCTTCCACTGGAAGGGCGGGCTATACTTCGCCAGCGATTATTACGAGAAGTACTACGAGCTTGCCGAAGACCTCATCAAGCGCGGCCTTGCCTACGTCTGCCAGCTTTCGCAGGAAGACATGCGCGCCTATCGCGGCACGCTCACCGAACCGGGCAAAAACGGCCCCTACCGCGACCGTCCGCCCGAGGAAAGCCTTGACCTCTTCCGCCGCATGCGCGCCGGGGAGTTCGCCGAGGGCAGCATGATCCTGCGCGCGAAAATCGACATGGCGTCGCCCAACATCAACCTGCGCGACCCCGCCATGTATCGCATCCTCTATAAAGGGCATCACCGCACCGGCGACAAGTGGTGCATCTACCCGATGTACGATTTCGCACACCCCATCGGCGACGCGCTCGAGGGCATCACGCATTCCCTCTGCTCCCTCGAATTCGAGGATCACCGCCCGCTCTATGATTGGTTCGTCGAGCAGTGCGGCTTCCACAAGGAAATCAACGGCTACCACGGCCCGCGTGAAATCGAGTTCGCGCGCCTCAACATCACGCGCACCATCATGTCCAAGCGCTACCTGCGCCGCCTCGTCGAGGAAGGCTTCGTCAGCGGCTGGGACGATCCGCGCATGCCCACCCTCTGCGCCATGCGCCGCCGGGGGTACACGCCCGCCGCTATCCGCGATTTCATCGGGCGCGTCGGGCTTGCCAAAGCCGACAGCACCGTCGATTTCGCGCTGCTCGAGCACTGCGTCCGCGACGACCTCGGGCAGTCCGCGCCGCGCGTCATGGCGGTGCTCGACCCCGTCAAAATCGTGCTCACCAATTGGGACGCCGACAGAACCGAAACGCTCACGCTCGAAAACCATCCCGACCACCCCGAGCTTGGCACGCGCGCCGTGACCTTCGGACGCGAATTGTTCATCGAAGCCGAGGATTTCATGGAAGACCCGCCCAAGAAGTTCTTCCGCCTGCGCGAAGGCGGCGAGGTTCGCCTCAAGGGCGCATATATCATCAAGTGCGAGCGCGTCGTCAAGGACGCATCCGGCAATATCGACCACCTCGAATGCACCGTGGACATGGCGAGCCGTTCCGGTATGCCCGGTTCGGAGCGCAAGGTCAAGGGCACGCTCCATTGGGTGAACGCCGCCGATTGCTCGCAAATCGAAGCGCGTCTCTATGAGCCGCTGCTCCGCGACGAGGGCGAGTTTGACGAAGAAACCGACAAAAAGGACTTCATCAGCCGTCTCAATGACAACAGCCTGACCTTCAAGCACGGCTTTGCTGAACGTGCGCTCGACGCCGTAAAACCCGGCGATACATTCCAGTTCCTGCGCGTCGGGTACTTCTGCAAAGACCCCGATTCGACGGCGGAATTGCCGGTGTTCAACCGCGTCGTGGGCTTGAAGGACAGCTACAAGGGGTAACGAAGGATACGCTGGGGTGGAAGTTCCACCCCAGACCCCGCCCATATGCGGCGTAAAAGCTGCTTGTAATACAACGGCGGGCAGCCCGGACGGCAAGGGGATGGAGCGAGTATACTCGCTCCCGCCCCTTTGCCGTCCGGGTCAGCATCCACTTCATGGATGCTGATGCGCGCGTCCCGCGCGCGCCGCCGTTGTTGATTGTCAATAGAACACTATCATTTGCGGGTTCCAAGGGGGATCATCCCCCTTGGTCGGGGTATTAGGGGCTGAAAGCCCCTAACGTCCCCCCGCCACACAAGGAGGATGCTTCTCAATGGAAGTCAGAACACGGTTCGCGCCGAGCCCGACGGGGTTCATGCACCTAGGCGGGCTGCGCACGGCGCTGTACGCGTACTTATTCGCCAAGAAGATGGGCGGCAAGTTCATCCTGCGCGTGGAGGACACCGATCAGGAGCGCTACGTCGAGGGCGCGACGCAGGTGATCTACGACACCCTGCGCGGGTGCGGGCTGGACTGGGACGAAGGTCCCGACGTGGGCGGCGATTTCGGGCCGTATGTGCAGTCCGAGCGCAAGGCGACGTATTTACCGTATGCTCAGCAACTGGTGGAAAGTGGGCACGCGTACTACTGCTTCTGCACGAAGGAGGAGCTGGACGAGCGCAGGCACGCGTGCGAGGCGCGCGGCGAGGTGTTCAAGTATGACAAGCATTGTCTGGCGCTGTCGAAGGAAGAAGTGGCGGCGAAGCTGGCGGCGGGCATGCCATATGTGATTCGGCAGAACGCGCCGACGACGGGCGAGACGAAGTATCATGATGAGGTATATGGCGATATTGTAACGCCGAACGACACGCTGGACGACATGGTGCTCATCAAGGCGGACGGCATGCCGACGTACAATTTCGCGAACGTGATCGACGACCATCTGATGGGCATATCGCACGTGATGCGCGGGATGGAGTACTTGTCGTCCACGCCGAAGTATTGCTTGCTGTATGACGCGCTGGGCTTTCCGCAGCCGGTGTACGTGCACTTGCCGCAGGTCATGCGCGACGCGCACCACAAGCTGTCCAAGCGCGACGGCGACGCGTATTATTCGGACTATGTGGACAAGGGGTACTTGCCGGAGGCGCTGATCAACTATCTGTCGCTGGTTGGGTGGAACCCGGGCGACGATAGAGAGTTTTTCACGATGCCGGAGCTGATCGAGGCGTTCAGCCTGAAGGGCTTGTCCAAGTCACCGGCGATATTCGACATCGACAAGCTGACGTGGTTCAACTGGCAGTACATCCAGAAACTGCCGTTTGAGAAGTATCTGGAACTGGCTGCGCCGTGGTTTGACAAGGCGCTTGCGGGCAAGGGCATCGATTATCGGCGGCTGGCGGAATTGATGCAGGGGCGCACGGAGGCGTTCGAGCGGATTCCGGGGATGGTTGCGTTCCTGGCGGAGCTGCCGGAGTACGATCTGGCGCTGTACACGCACAAGAAGATGAAGACGGACAGCGCGGTCGCGCTGGATGCGCTGAAGTTCGCGCTGCCGGTGCTGGAGAGCGTGAAGGAGTGGACGGAGGCGGCGCTGCATGACGCGCTGATGGCGGCGATCGCGGAGGCGGGCAGGAAGAACAGCACGGTGCTCTGGCCGGTGCGCATCGCGATCAGCGGCAAGGAGTCCACGCCGGGGGGCGCGTTTGAGATCGCGTGGCTGCTGGGGCGCGAGGAAACGCTCAAGCGCATGAAAAACGGGCTGGAAAGGCTTGAAAAAAGTCTTGGTTGACGGTATAATGGAAGACAGAAGGCAACAGGAGGTACGGTTATGAAGTCGATTCCGATCAAGCTGAGCTTCGCGGAGGAAGTCAAAACGTTTGTGAACATGGTCAACCGCTATTCGTATGACATGGACTTGCGCGCGGGGCGGCACGTGGTGGACGCGAAATCGATCTTGGGCATTTTCTCGCTGGACTTGTCCAAGCCCATCACGCTTGAAGTGTACGCCGACGATTGCGACGATTTGGCGGAGGATATCAAGCAGTTCACGGTGTGATGCTTGAATACTGAAAGCCACCCCGGTCATAGACTGTGCCGGGGTGGTTTTTATGCGCTTTTTGGAGATCGAGCCGCTGGAGACGGCGACGGGCGCGCTGCGCGCGGTGCTGTCGGGCGGGCGCTCCTTGCTGCTGGAGAGCCAGCAGGGGCTGCTTTCGTATGATGAAAAGCGCGTGACGGTCAAAACGCGCGAGGGCGTGCTGACGGTGCTGGGCGAGGGCATGCGCATCTCGCATTTTGGCGAGAGCGACATGCTGATTCGCGGGAAAATCACGGCGCTGTTTCTGGGGGACGCGCCGTGAGGGGGCTGCGCGCACGGTTTCGCGTCGAGGGCATGCGCGTGGAGCGCCTGCTGGAAATGGCGCGCGGACAAGGGCTGCCGCTGTACAAGATCGAGCGCCGGGGCGCGGACGCGGTTGCGTGCGAATGCCGCGAGGACGATTTCCCGGCGGTGCGCGCGCTCGCGGAGGAGCGCGGGTATAAGGTGTTGCCGCTACCGCCGCGCGGGCTGAAGCGCGCGCAGGTCGCGCTGCTTGCGCGGCCGGGGCTGCTGGCGGGGGTGCTGGCGTTCGCGCTGGTGGTGACGGTCGCGATGCGGTTCGTGTGGCGGGTGGAGATCGAGGGCGCGGGCAAGTACGCGGCGGAAACGCGCGTGTTTCTGGAAGAGCGCGGCGTGACGGTCGGCGCTTTGGCAAGGCGGCTTTCGGCGGCGGAACTGCAAAGCGCGCTGGAATGGCGGCTGCCGGGGGTCGCGTATGTGCGGGTGACGCTCGAGGGCGCGGTGCTGCGCATCGCGATGTTCGAGGGCACGGAGGGCAGCGCGCCGGAGACGGCGGGCGCGCCGGGGGACGTGGTCGCCGCGCGGGACGGCGTGCTGCATAGCCTGTCGGTGCTGGCGGGCACGGCGCAGAAAAAACCGGGCGACATCGTGCGCGCGGGCGACGTGCTGATTCTGGGGCAGGAGCGCGGCGCGGGCGGCGAGCCGGTTGCGGTCAAGGCGCGCGGCGAAGCGCTGGCGCGCGTGTGGGTGCGGACGAGCGTGCGGCTGCCCGCGTATGAAACGCTGTCTGCGCCGACGGGGCGCGAGAGCGAGCGCTTTCTGTTCATCACGCCTTGGCGCACGTTCGCGTCCGCGCCCGAGCCGGAGTACCTCGCGTATGACCGCGAACTGACCGCGCTGCCTCTCCCGGGGGCGTGGCTGCCCGTGCAAATCGCGCGCGAAACGCGCCGCGAGGTCGCGCTTTCGTATGCCATGCGCGATCCCGAAGCGTGCGCGCGCGAGGCGACGGAGGCGGCGGCGCGGCGGCTGCATGAAAAAACTGCGGGCTATCAGATGGTTGACAAATGGACAGATTATAGTATGATAGACAGGGGATTTATCGAAGCGACTGCGACGGGGGAAATGCTCGTGGATATCGCGCGGTACGCCCCGTATCCTTCTATTTGAGGAGATGCAGGTTTTATTGCAGTTAACGCTTGAAAACATGGATTTGTACATGACGCTGTTCGGTCTGGGCGACCGCAACATGCAGGTGCTCGAGCAGGAGCTGGGCGTGCGCTCCAGCCTGCACGGGCAGCAACTGGACTTTATCGGCGACGCGGAAAACGCGCGGCTTGCCGAGACCGTGACGGGCAAGCTGCTGGCGCTCATCCGCCGCGGCGAAACGGTCGACCCCATGCGCATCCGGTACGCCGTGTCGCTTGCGCGCGAGGGGCAGGCGGACGCGCTGGACGAGATGCTGTCGGACGTGGTCGCCATCACGCACCGGGGCAAGCAGGTCAAGTGCAAGACCATCGGGCAGCGCGAGTATGTGCGCGCGGTGCAGAAAAACGCGCTGACGTTCGTGCTGGGGCCCGCAGGCACGGGCAAAACATACCTCGCGATGGCGCTGGCGGTCGTGGCGCTGCGCAATAAAGAGGTCGAGCGCATCGTGCTGACGCGTCCGGCGGTCGAGGCGGGGGAGAAGCTCGGGTTTCTGCCGGGCGATATGACGCAGAAGGTCGACCCGTACCTGCGCCCGCTGTACGACGCGCTGTATGAAATGATGGGCGCGGACGCGTACCAGCGGCTGCAGGAGCGCGGCGTGGTCGAGGTCGCGCCGCTGGCGTTCATGCGCGGACGCACGCTGTCGGATTCCTTCATCGTGCTGGACGAGGCGCAGAACACCACGGGCGAGCAAATGAAAATGTTCCTGACAAGGCTGGGCGCGGGCTCGCGCTGCGTGGTCGCGGGCGACGGCACGCAGACGGACTTGCCGCCGGGGAAGAACTCGGGGCTGCGCGAGGCGATGCGCATTCTGGAGGGCGTGCCGGGCATCGGCATGGTGCGGCTGACGGCGCGCGACGTGGTGCGGCACGAGCTGGTGCAGGCGATCGTCACGGCGTATGAGCGCGCGGAGAGCGCGCCGCCGGAAAGGAAGCCATGAACAGGCAGAAACGGAAAGCGCCGCTTCGGCAGGCATGGGCGCGGCTGCGCGCGTTTGTGAAAACGTCCGCCGCGCTGTCGCTGCTGGTGTGCGTCGCGGGGTCGGCGGTGCTGGTCGCGCTGTTTATCGCGGCGGTCGCGCCTGTGCAATACGATTTGCGCGTGGGCATGGTCCCGCAAAACACGATCACCGCCAACAAAGACGTGATCGACGAAGTGACGACCGAGAAAAAGCGCGCCGAGGCGGCGAAGGCGGTCGCCGCGAGCTATTACTATCAGGAGGGCGTGACCGAGCGCGTGCTCGCGACGTTCGACGAAATCTTCACGCAGCTCCGCGCCGTGCGCCAGTACGCCGAAACGCTCGCCGAGCCGGGCACGGCGCACGCGTATACCACCGAGGAGCTCGCTTACGCGCGCGGCATCCTGACGATGGTCCCGCTGCGCGATTACCAGCTCCGCACGGCGCTCAACACCGCGCCCGAGGCGCTCGAAACGCTGTACGCCTCGCTGTATTCGGCGGTGTACAACAAAATGGCGGACAACGTGACGCAGGGCAAGGAGACGGACGCGATCACCAGCATCATGCAGATCGTCGGCTACCGCACCGACACCAGCCTCCTGCAAAACGTCGTACAGCCGTTGCTCAAGGTCTGCATCGAGGCGAACATGGTCATCGACCAGGAAGCGACGGAAACGGCGCGCGACGCGGCGCGCGAGCTGGTCGAGCCTGTGGTTTATAAGCAGGGGCAGAACATCGTCGTCAAGGGGCAGGGCTTGGTGGAGGAATACCAGCTCGCCATGCTGCGCAGCCTCGGGCTTTTGTCGGACGGCGAAACCGATATCAACGTGTTCGAGGGCGCGGCGCTGTTTGTCGCGCTGGTGATGGTTGTGTTGCTGCTCGCGCTCAAGCGCGTGAACGCCGAGGTCATGCGCGACAGCAAGCGGCAGATGCTGTTTTTCTGCGTGCTGATCACCGTGCTCGGCGTGAGCATCCTGTGCCGCATCCAGTCGGTCTATCTCGCGCCCGTGACGCTGACGGCAATGCTTCTGACCGCCATGCTCGGCATGCAGACGGGCGTGTTCGCGGGCGTCGCCATGACGCTGGTCGTCGGCGCGCTGGCGGCGGGCGGCACGGAGACGTATACCAGCGAAATGGTGCACGTCATCGTCGCCGGGACGGTGTCGTGCGTCGCGGCGGGATTGTTGATGGACGGCAAGAGCACGCGCGTGCGCGCGCTGCTGACGGGGCTGGTCGCCGCCGCATTGAACCTGATCGCCATCTTTTCGATGGGGCTGATGACCGACAACAACCTACAGGGCGTGCTGGAGGACGCGCTGTGGTGCATGGGCGGCGGCATCCTGTCGGCGCTGCTTTGCGTGGCGTTCCAGCCGCTGCTGGAAATCGCCTTCAACCTGCCGACCGCAGCTAAACTGCTCGACCTGTCCAACCCCAACCAACCGCTGCTTCGCAGGCTGATGCTCGAAGCGCCCGGCACGTATCACCACAGCATCATCGTCGCCAACCTCGCCGAGGGCGCGGCGGAGGCGGTGGGCGCGAGCCCGCTGCTGGCGCGCGTCGGCGGGTATTATCACGACATCGGCAAGCTCAAGCGCCCGCTGTATTTCAAGGAAAACCAGCTTGGCGAGCAGAACGCGCACGACCATACCGATCCGCAGGTGTCGGCGGCGATCCTCATCGCGCACGTCGTGGACGGCGTGCAGCTCGCGCGCGATTATCGGCTGCCCGCCGAGGTGCAGAGGATCATTGCCACGCACCACGGCGACACGCCGGTCATGTATTTTTACCACAAAGCGCTCCAGCAGGCGGGCGGCAATCCCGTGGACATCGCGGCGTTCCGCTACGACGGTCCACCGCCCGACACGCGCGAGGCGGCGATCGTCATGCTCGCGGACACCATCGAGGCGGCGGTGCGCTCCATGCAAAACCCCACGCCCGAGCGCATCGAGGATTTCATCGTCAAGCTCGTGCGCGGGAAGCTGGAGGACGGGCAGCTTGCCAACTGCCCGCTGACGCTGCGCGATATCGACTTGGTCTGCACGGCGTTCACCACGGTGCTGGTGGGCGTGTTCCACGAGCGCATCGAATACCCCGACGCGCAAACGCCGCCGCGTGAGCAGCCCAAAGAGCCCGAAGTGCCCGCCGAGGCGCATGGTAAGGAAGAAACGCAGTCCGAGCCAGCGCCCGCGCCCGAAGCGCCCGCCGCCGAGGAAGCGCCGCAGGAGCCTTCCGCACCGCCCGCGCCCGAGCCCAGGCCCGCGTTGATGCCGGTCATCACGCCGGAATTGGTCGCGCCCAAAGCGCCCGTCCCGGTCGTCGAGCCGTCGCAGTTCGAGGGCGACGAGCCGCTGCCCGTCGTCACGCCGCCGCCCGTGCTCGAGCCTGTGACGATCGAGGCGGCGATGCCAAACGTGGAGGAAGCGCCCGAGGACGGGGGCGAGAAGACCGATGCGTAGCGGCATGCGGCTGATCGTCGACGGCGAACTGCCCGAAGCGCTCGAGGACGCGCTTGCGCGCGTGGCAAGCGCGGCGGTCGCCTGCGAGGGCGTTGCGTCGCCGTGCTTTGCGTGCCTGACGGTCACGGATAACGCGGGCATCCGCGCGCTCAACCGCGAGCAGCGCGGCATAGACGCGGCGACCGACGTGTTGAGCTTCCCGACGGTGCGCTATCCCGCCGGGGTCACGGCGCGCGGCGCGGGCAAACGCCTTGCGCGCGAATGGGACGCTTGCGAGGGCGCGTGCGCGCTGGGCGATATCGTGCTGTCGCTGGAAAGGGCGCGCGAGCAGGCGACGGAATACGGGCACAGCCTCGCGCGCGAGGTCTGCTATTTGACGGCGCACGGGTTGTTTCATTTGATGGGCTACGACCACATAAGCGAAGGAGACAGACAAGCGATGCGGGAAATGGAGGAAAAGGCGCTGCGCGAGGCGGGGCTTTCAAGGATATCGGACGAGGAGCTGTTGCAAAGAGCGCGCAAAGCGATGGAAAACGCCTACGTGCCGTACTCGCGCTTTCGCGTGGGCGCGTGCCTTCTGTGCGAGGACGGCGCGGTGTACACCGGCTGCAACATCGAGAACGCTTCCTACGGGCTGTGCAACTGCGCCGAGCGCACGGCGGTGTTCAAGGCCGTGTCCGAGGGGCATACGCGGTTTACGACCATTGCCATCGCGGGAGATTCCGCCGCGCCGTGGCCCTGCGGCGCGTGCCGGCAGGTGCTCAATGAGTTTGCGCCCGGTATCCGCGTGCTGATCACGTGGGACGGCGGGCGCGGCGAAGCGCCGCTGGCGGAGCTGCTGCCGCACGGGTTCGGGCCATCGTCATTGCTGGGAGAGGAACAAAAGTAATATGAGCGACAAATTCAAATCGGGCTTTATCGCCATCGTGGGGCGACCCAACGTCGGCAAATCGACGCTGATGAACGCGCTGGTGGGCGAGAAGATCGCCATCGTTTCGCCGCGTCCGCAGACGACGCGCAACCGCATCCTCGGCGTTGTCGGGCGTGAAAACTGCCAGATGGTCTTTGTGGACACGCCCGGTATCCACAAGCCGCGCACGCAGCTGGGGCAATACATGACGCAGGCGGTACGCGAGGCGATGGAGGGCATCGACGCGCTGCTGGTGCTGCTGGACTGCACGCAGGTTACGCAGCACGACAGGCAGATCGTTCAGGACATGGCGGAAAAGAAAGTCTGCAAGATGCTGGTGCTCAACAAGCTGGACTTGGTCAAGCCCCAAGCGCTGCTCGCGCTGATTCAATCCTTCTCGGGCGCGGGGTATGACGCGATCATCCCGGTCAGCGCGCGCACGGGCGACGGGCTGCCGGAGCTGGAGAAAGCCATCATCGCGCGCCTGCCCGAAGGTCCCAAGTATTTCCCGGACGACATGATCACCGACCAGCCCGAGCGTATGCTCTGCGCCGAGCTGATTCGCGAAAAGGCGCTGCAAAACCTGCGCGACGAAGTGCCGCACGGCATCGGCGTGGAAATGATGGCGATGGACAAAAAAAGCGCGGACTTCATGGAAATCCACGCGACCATCTACTGCGAACGCGACTCGCACAAGGGCATCATCATCGGCAAGCACGGCGCGATGCTCCAGAAAATCGGCTCGGAAGTGCGTGGCGAAATCGAATCGCTGCTGGGCATGCACGTCAATTTGCAGCTGTTCGTCAAGGTACGACCCGGCTGGCGCGATTCCAAGGACGACCTGCGGACGCTGGGGTACGAGTGAGCGCGGCGTTCAATAGGCGTTAGCATGTGGTTATTTGTTGCGCCTATTTTTGTACATGCAAAACGAGTACAATTACTATTGTTTTTCGCTCCTGTCCCAGCTCGCGAATGTATTTCGTTTATGTATTCTCGCTTTTCTTACGCGTCATTCACCGCCGCACGCGCAGCGTAAACTCGTCGTCCGGCATTTCCTCGCCGAACGCGTCGTGCCCTGCGTGCGTGAAGCGGCGGATGCGCAGCGTGTCCGCGTCCTCGGCAAGCACTTCCAAATCGCCCGTCTGCATGACCGGGCGGTTTTTGCGTGCCAGCAGCAGCGCGCGCGCGCGGTCGTGCAGCTCGCAGCCTGCGCGCTTCCAGTCCATCGGCGCGCGGCAGAACGGGTCGGCCGCGCCCTCCATGCCGTTTTCGTCGCCGTAATACAGACACGGGATGCCGGGGAGCGCGCAGAGGATAGCGAGCATTTTTACGAAGCGCTCTTCCGCGAGCGCGCGCTCGGCGGGGGATAGGCGCGCGTTGCCGCGCGCTTGCCACGGCAGCTCTTTGTGCTCGCGCCCGCAAAGCACGTTGAGGATGCGCGCACGGTCGTGGCTGCCGGTCAGGTTCATGAGTGAATAGAAAAACGGCTTGGGATAATTTTCCTGCTGGCAGCAAATCAGCCGCGCGAGCGCGAACGCGTCCGCTTTCCCGGTGAGGAAAGCAATCAGCGCGTCGCGCAGCGGGTAGTTCATGACGCTGTCCGCCGTGTCGCCCAGACAGTAACTGCGCAGCTCGCCGTAAGCGACCTTGTTGCTCGCGTCCTCCCAGACCTCGCCGATGATGGCGGCGCCCGGGTTTTCGCGCTTCACGGCGGCGCGAAGCGCGCGCAAAAAATCAATGGGCAGTTCGTCCGCCACGTCCAGCCGCCAGCCAGCGGCGCCCGCTTTCAGCCAATGCCGCGCCACGCCGTTTTCCCCGAGGATGAACGCGCGATACCCCGGCGCGTTTTTGTTGACCTCGGGCAGCGAGGGCACGCCCCACCAGCACTTGTATTCGTCGGGATAGCGCAGGAAGGAGTACCACGGGTAGTATTCGGAATCACGGCTCTGGCACGCGCCGACGCTGTCGTAATTGCCATAGCGGTTGAAATACGCGCTGTCCTCGCCCGTGTGCGAGAACACGCCGTCGAGCACGACCTTGATATCGCCGCATAGCGCCGACAGCGCCGCTTCGTCGCCCAGCAGCTCGTCCACGCGTATATAATCGCCCGTGTCGTAGCGGTGGTTGGAGCGCGCCTTGAAAATGGGGTTGAGATACAGCGCCGTCACGCCGAGGTCGCGCAGGTATTCGAGCTTCTGCCGGATGCCGGTAAGGTCGCCACCGAAGAAATCCAGCGCGCGGTTGTCGCCCGAGCGCGAATCGGGGTCGACCAGCGGCGTTTCCGTCCAATCCTTGTGCAGCGTGACGTCGCGCCTGTCTGTCTTGGGCGGTTTGCTCGCAAAAAAGCGGTCTGGAAAAATCTGGTACATCACGCCGTTTCGCAGGAAGCGCGGCGTGTCAAACGCCGGGTCATACACCGTGATTTGATAGGACGGCGGTTCCCAGCCGTATTCCGCGCCCACGCCGCCCATGCGGTCGGGCGCGTTGCCGTAAAAGACCGCGCCGCCGCGTCCGTCCTCGGCGCGGAAGTCGTACCACCAGAGCGTGGGGGCGTCGGGCGCGTACACGCGCGCCTCGTACAGCCCGAAGCCCGCGCTTTGCATCGGGACAAGCTGCTCCTCGCCGTTCCACAGGCGCAAAAAAACGCGCGTCGGCGCGCCATCGACATGCAGCCGGATGCGCGCCATCGCGCCGCAGGGCAGCGCGCCCCCCGGCGCGCGAAAATCGAGGTTCCTCGAATCGTGATACAGACGCATGCGAACTCCCGTCGTTATTTGATGAAGCGTTTGAGCGGCAGCGATATGACGTAGCACAGCGCCGCGCACAGCACGACCGCCGCGCCTACGCTGGTGTTCCATTGATATGCCAGCACCAGTCCCGCGATGCCGCACGCAAGCCCGATGAGCACGGAATAGAGCGCGTGCCGCGCGGCGTTCTTGGCGAGGTTGCGCGCGGCGGCGGCGGGGACGATGAGCAGCGCGTTGATCAGCATGATGCCCACCCAGCGCACCGCCAGCATGACCGCCACGGCGACCAGCGTTACAAACGCGTATTCCATGAGCTGCGCGCGCACGCCCCGGCTTTGCGCCAGTTCGGGATTGACCGCCGTGAGCAGCAATTTGTTGTACAGCAGCGCCCAGAGCAACACGCCCACGACCAGCGCGACCAGCAAAAAGCCGATGTCCGCCGACGTGACGGCGAGCACGTCGCCCACCAGCAGCGCGGAATATTTGGCGAAGTTTCCGCCGCGCGAAAGCAGCACCAGCCCCAGCGCAATGCCCGTCGAGGAAAAGACGCTGATGATGGTGTCGCTGGAAGCCGAGCCAGATTTGTTGATGCGGCTGATGCACAGCGCCCAGAGCACGCCGAACGAAAGCAGGCTGACGAGCTGGCTTTGCACGCCCAGCAGCATGCCGATGCCCACGCCCGCGAGCGCCGAGTGCCCCAGCGCATCCGAAAAGAACGCCATGCGCTTGTTGACCGCCATCGTGCCAAACAGCGACAGCAGCGGCACGAGCAGCAAAAGCGCCAGCAGCGCGTTTTTCATGAACTTGAAGGAAAACATTTCAAACGGCAGCAGCGCGTCCATCACTTGGTATACGGTATCCATCACGCGCGCGCCTCCCTCTTGTCCGGGAACGCTTGGCGGAACGCGTCCGACGCGAACACGTCCTCGGGCGCGCCCGCCGCGAGCACCGTTTTGTCCAGCAGGATCACGCTGTCTGCGTACCTTCTGACTAAATCAAAATCGTGCGAGACCAGCAGCATGGCGATGTGATGCGTTTCGCGCAGCGCGCGCACCGTCGCGAGGAACTGCGCAAGCCCGTTTTGATCCATGCCCGACACCGGCTCGTCCATGATGAGCAAATCGGGCGTGGGCATGAGCGCAAGCGCCAGCAGCACGCGCTGTAATTCGCCGCCGGACAGCGCGCCCAGCCGCCTGTCCGCAAGCTCCTCCGCGCTGGCGACGGCGAGCGCCTCGGCGACGCGCGCGCGCGTTTTTTTGGAGATCCCCAGCCAAACCGGGCGGCGCGTGAGCGCCGCGGCGAGCAGATCGCGCACCGACAGCGGCATCTGCAAGTCAAACGGAAGCTGCTGCGGCACGTAGCCCGTGCGCAGCCCGGGAAAATCGCGCTCCTCCGCGTCCATGTGCCGGATGCTGCCCGAATGCGGCGCTTGCGCAAGCAGCGCGCGCACGAGCGTGGTCTTGCCCGCGCCGTTGGGACCCACCAGCGCCGTCAATTCGCCGCAATGGATGTGCATGCTGACGTGCTCGAGGATGCTTTGCCCGCCGATTTCGACGGAAACATCCTCGAGCGCCACCCTGCAAAGCCCGCAATCATGCCGCGCCATGCCGCGCCTCCTGACAAAGCGCCGCGAGCGGGCAGGCGTCGCACGCGGGATTTCGCGCGTGGCACACCCGCCGCCCGTGGAAAATCAGCCAGTGATGCGCCTTCGACCAATCGTCTTTCGGAATGGCTCGCATCAGCTGGCGCTCGACCTGCTCGGGTGTCGTGCCCTGCGCCAGCCCCAGCCTGTTCGCCACGCGGAAGACGTGCGTGTCCACCGCGATGGCGGGCAAGCCGAAGGCGAACGCCATGACGACGTTCGCGGTCTTGCGCCCGACGCCCGGGAGCGAGGTCAACGCTTCCATCGTGCGCGGAACGCTGCCGCCGTATGCGTCCATGATTTTGCGGCACGCCAGCACGATGTTTTGCGCCTTGGACGCGAAGCCGCAGCTCTTTACATAAGGATAGATTTCCTCGGGCGTGGCGAGCGCCATATCCGCGACCGTCGGATAGCGCGAAAACAACGCCGGCGTGACCTTGTTGACCTGCCTGTCGGTGCACTGCGCCGAGAGGATGGTCGCCACCAGCGTTTCGTACGGGTTGGTGAAGTTCAGTTCAGGCTTTGCGTCGGGGTACGCTTCACGCAGCGCCTCGAGGATGGCTTTCTTGGAAACGCGCATGCCCGTCACAACTGCCTTTCAAACGTGTCGCGGTATTTGAGAAGCTGCCCGATGAGCAGAATCTCGACGGGGAAAAACAGCATGTTCTTCACCAGCCGCATCGGAATCAGCGCGAAAAACCCTTTGCCGATGATCGGCACGAGAATCAGCGTGTGCAAAA
>CAZEIC010000019.1:14466-32723 GCA_964512175.1 uncultured Oscillospiraceae bacterium
CAGACCACCGTGACGATTGCCTGACATAAGATGACCTTGGGGCGCGTACACGTTCTGTCATGCAGGAAAAAGCCGTAGCACGCGCCTGTCAGCGCCGCGACGAGCGTGAACAGCGGATTGAACGCGCCCGACGGGAACAGCAGCGCGCCCAGCGCGTCGGCGAGCGCCGCGACCGCCGCGCAGGGCAGCGCGCCAAAGAGCATGCCCGCCATGGCGATGGGCAGGAAGCTCAACGAAATCGACAGGATTTTTCCGTTATACCCCAGAAAGCGCTCGACGACGACGGCAATCGCCGTCAGCATCGCCATGAATACCAGCCTTGTGAGCGTTTTACGCTGCGTGCTTGCGTGCGTCATGCGTGTCCCCTCCCCTTCATTCGTCCACGACGACATAAGTGTCATACAGGAAATCCTCGAGCGCGTCGCGGTTGGCGAGAAAGTCGATCTGCTGCGTCGCCATGCCCGCGTAGGCAAACGGATGGCTGGTGTCGTCGATCGGCATCCGGATCTGCTCCACGGGCGTGCCCGCCAAATCGAGCGCCTGATCGACCGCGGCGAGCATGTCGCCCGTCGTCATGTTGGTCGCGCAGGTGTTGGCGACGATAACGTCCAATAAGTCCATCGCTTGGTCGTAGGTTATGCCCGCGAGGCTGTCGGCAATCGTCGAAAGCACGGTGCGGACGCGCTGCGTGCGCATGAAATCGCCCGACACGCCGTTGACCGCGACCTTGCGGATGCGCATGTAAATGACCGCCGCGTGCCCCGAGAAGTGATACGTGCCCGCGTTTTTCATGCTGGGCTTGGTGCTGGTGGAGGAAATGGCGTACCTGCGCAGGTAGCTCGCTTCGTTGTCCGTCACCGTGATGTCCACGCCGCCGACCGCGTCGATGATCTTTTGCACCTGCCCCATGTCCACCAGCACGTATTTTGCAATGTCCAGCCCGAAGTGCGTGTTGAGCGTTGTTACCAAATCATCCATGCTGAACGTGCGCGCCACGTAGTTGAGCCTGCCGAACTTGCCGTCCGGGCGCTGGATGAGCATGTCGCGGATGAAGGAGGTGAGCATCACGCGGCGCGCGGCGGTGTCGAGCGTCACTAGCACGATGCCGTCGGTATACCCAAGATTCTTGACGTCCGCGTCCCACGAATCGGCGCAGACGAGCAGATAATGCGTCATTCCAGCGGGCGATTTGGGAATTTCTTCCACCGCCAGCACCGGGATGGGGTCGGGCTCGACCGCCAGCCCCGCCGGGCAGACCGTCAGCAGCATGACCAGCAGCATCAGCAACCGTCTCATTCGTTTCATCCGTCGCTCCAATCCGCTCGCGCCCGCGTTTTTCGTGCCGCTTCATTATACACGAACGCCGCGCCGCGCGCAAGCAAAACAAACACCCACGCGCGAGTATTACAAACGGGCGTTGTCGGTTTGCGATTGATTACAGAAACTCCCGGTCGAGAACGCCCATGTAGACCTTATCGACGTAGCGCCCGTCCTTGAAAATCCATTCGGGCAGCCGCCCGACCTCGCGAAACCCGACCTTGCGATAGCAGGCGATCGCCGCTGCGTTGTCCGCGTGCACGGACAGGAGGATGTTGTGCAGGTTCAGCGTCCGGAAACCATACGCCAGCAGCAGGCGGATCGCCTCCGCGCCGTAGCCCTTGTTTCGGCGCTCCGCGTCGCCGATGAACACGCCGATGAAAGCGTTGCGGTTGCGGTGGTCGATGCTGTGGATGCTGATGGAGCCGATCAGTTCGTCGCCGTCCAGCAGCACGATCGCGTAGCGCTGCATGCCTTCGCCCGGGGCGTAGATCCAGCCCAAATCGGCTCTCGACGCTACGACCCTGTGGTATTCGTTGAAGTTCTCCGCGACGGCGCGGTCGTTCATCCATTGCAGGTATTTGTCTTCGTCGCCGTCGTCCGCGCGCACGGGCGAAAGGTACAGCCGCTCGCCGACGAGCTTTCGATAATATCGCATGCGTTTCCTCCGTCCGCGCGTCATCACGCTTTGACTGTCGATTCCATCCAGCGCATCACGCGCGTCAGCTTCTCTTTGAGCCCGACGAGCCAGTCCGGCTCTTCCGCCGTTTTTTCGGACATCGCGTACAGGAGCATGGCGTACCCCTGAAGCAGCGCGAACCGCCGCATCAGCGGCAGCGTTTGCTCCTCCTCGGCGGAAAACGCGCACGCCGCGCGATACCCGGACAGGAACACGGTCTTGGCTTCCTCCCAGTCCGCTTCGCTCACGATATCGTCCAGCTGGTAGAGCGCCTGCACGATGTCCAGCGCGAACCAGCCGCGAAACGCGTCGTCAAAGTCGATGGCGCTGAATGTCCCCGTCGATGCCTCGTAGAACACGTTGTCCGGCTCGTAGTCGTAATGGATGATGCCGTAGTTTTCTCGATGGATCGGCAGCAGGGCGAGCGCCGCCGTCACCGAGCGCAGCTCGCGCTGCATCAGTTCGGGCGCGCCATACCGCGTCAGCCGTTCGCCGATCTCTTGGAGTATCGCCTTGTGGTCGCGGCGTTCATCCGCAGCCGGATACTGCTTGACGAGGCTGTGCAGCCTGCCGAGGCTTTCGCCGTAACCGCGGACGACGGCCATTGTTCCGTCTACGTCGGTCAGCTGTTTCCCGGGCACGCGCGCGAAACAAGAGACGTTGTACTCGCCCCACTCTGTGGAAAGCACGCGCGAAAGCGTGCCGTCCAGCATCGGCACGGGACGCATGACGGAAAAGCCGTTGTCCAGCAGCCATTGAATGAGCTTGATTTCCGAACGCACGTCGGCGGCAGGCTTCTCCGCGGCCGGGGATATCCGCAGAAAGCGTACCTCCCGGGGGTCTTTCCCGCTTCGGAACGGGTAGATCGCATTGGAGGAGATGCGAAAGTGCTGCATCATCTCCTGCAAGGTCGCCGCGTCATAGTCGTACAGCGCGAGGCAGCGCATGGTCAGCGCGTGGTTTTCAAACAGGTATTTCAGCTTCAGCATGCTTGCTTTCCTTCATTAAGATATACTCAGATTATGCCCGCTTTGATGTCGTCCTCCAGCATTTGCAGCGTGCGGTAGACGCGCGGCTTCTCGCGGTCGTAAGTCTGCCAGTGCACCGCTTCCTCTGTATACCACGTCAGCGGTGGGCGCCCGTAGGCGGGATAGCCGATCTCGACGATGCACATGGGCGGCGCGTCCTCGGGGAGGTTGAGCAGCGCGCACAGCGCGTCGTCGTCATAACCGCCGACGCAGACCGACGCGAGCCCCTGCTCGACGGCCGCCAGCATCATGTTTTGAACCGCGCCGCCGCAGTCCTGCCGCCAGCCCTCGTCGTCCCACGGGATGTGCTTGGAAACGCCGCAGATGACGATGGCAAGCGGCGCGTTGTAATCGCCCTGCTCGGTCGCCGCCCGGAGCTTCGTCAGCATCTCGGGGTCGTCCACAACGACGAACGCCCAGGGCTGCAGATTGCACGCCGACGGCGCCGCCATCGCCGCCTTGAGCAGCAGCGTGACCGTTTCGCGGGGAACAGGCTTTTCCAGAAATTTCCGAATGCTTCTGCGCGCCAGAATGGCGTCGTACACGGGATGTTCGCTCATGTTTCGCTCCTTTTGGCTTTGTTTTTTGTTTGTTTTTCGTGATTTCCTTCCAGATTATACCACGCCTTGCCCGCGTCGTAAACCCCGCATTATCGCCTTGCGGCGCTTTCCTTTTCGCCCAGTATTTCCCGCCGCATAATCCCGGCGTGCCGTTCCATACTAACTTTGTCAGATGGTATGTGAGGAGAGTGACAGTGTGCGAGCGACAGGCATTGTGCGCAGGATAGATGAGTTAGGCAGGGTCGTTATCCCCAAGGAGATCAGGCGCACGTTGAGAATTCGGGAGGGCGACCCGCTGGAGATTTACACCGACCGGGACGGCGAGGTGATCTTAAAGAAATATTCGCCCATCGGCGAGATGTCGGCGTTCGCCAAGGATTACACCGAATCCATTTTTCGCTCGCTCGGGCACATCGCCTGTATCGTGGATCGCGATCAGGTCGTCGCGGCGAGCGGCGTGAGCAAGAAGGAGCTGTGGGAAAAGCCCATCAGCCATGATTTGGAGACCGCCATCCAGAACCGCCAGACGGTGGCGCTCAACCGCCAGCACGGCGGCAAGCTCGTGCCCGTCACCAGCGAGGAGGACGTGTCGGGCTATACCGCGCAGGTGGTGTCGCCGATCATCGCCGACGGCGAGGCGATCGGCGCGGTGCTGCTGCTCAGCCGCGAGGCGGGCGCGAAGATGGGGGACACCGAATTGAAGGTCGCCGAGACCGCCGCCGGCATCGTCGGCAGGCAGATGGAGCAGTAACAGCGAGATCCAACGGTCTTTTGAACCGTCCGAACATCGGGCGGTTTTTTGTTTACGAACCGAGCGCGTTGTAGTATACTATTCGGGACAATCAATTGATACGGAGGAGAATACCATGATCGTGCCTGTATTGAAGTTTTGCGGCAACTGTGCGGAGGCGATCGCGCTGTACGAGCGCGCGTTTGAGGTAAAGGACAAGCATGCGGAGTACTACCGCGACGCGCCGCCGGATTCCGGCATCACCGTCAACGACGTGACGAAGGACAGGATCATGCACTCCGGCATGGTGATCTGCGGGACCTATGTGAACATGAGCGACACAGAGGACGACCGCCGCCCGGAAAACGAGATCATCCTGAACGTCATGACCACGGAAGCGGATGTCAGGCGCGCGTATGCGGTGCTCGCGGAGGAGGGCGAGGTCGCCGTGCCGCTCGCGCCGCAGTTCTTCAGCCCGCTGTACGCCGCCGTGCGCGACCGCTACGGCATTCGCTGGCAGCTCATCACCTATCAGCCGGAATAATTCGTTTGGGAGGCAGCATGCCCATTTTGTCTTCCCCGCATGTGCACACGCCCTACTGCGACGGGCGCTCGAGCGCCGAGGAGATGGTGCGCGCGGCGCTCGCGCGCGGGTTCGTGAGCCTCGGGTTTTCCAGCCACGCCAAGCAGCGCTTCGACCCGGAGTATTCCATGAGCGAGTCCGCCGAAAAGCGATACAAACGCGAGGTGCGCGCGCTTGCCAAGCGGCACGCGGGGCGCATCAAAATCTGGCTGGGCATGGAGCGCGACGCATTTTCCTACGCCGACCGCGAGGGGTACGATTACGTGCTGGCGTCCTCGCATTACATGGCGTGCGAAGGGCGGTACTTCGCCGTCGATTCCACGCCTGAAAATTTGGAGCGCTGCCTGCGCGCGCGCTTTCAGGGCGATGGGCTGGCGCTCGCGCGCGCGTATTACGAGCAGTTCGCGGCATATGTTGAGATGGAAAAGCCGGAGATCATCGGGCATTTCGATTTGATTCGCAAGCTCAACGGCGGCAATCGCTACTTCGACGAGGCGAGCGCGGACTACCTGCGCGCCGCGACAGACGCTATGGAGCGTATGCGCGCCGTCTGCCCGCTGATGGAGGTCAACACCGGTGCGATCGCGCGCTCGCATGCGGCAAAGCCCTACCCCGCGCTGCCGCTACTCCGGGAATGGCGGCGGCTGGGCGGCGAGGTCATCGTATCGTCGGACTGTCACGACGCGCGCGACATCGCCTGCTGGTACGACGAGTGCCCGGAATACCTGCGCGCGGCGGGGTATACGCGCGCGCTGCGGCTGGGCGCGGGCGAGGCGCTGCTGGAGAGCGTCCCCGTGTAACCGATAACTCATTGCTTACCGGTTACACCGTAATATGTGCAACCGATGTAATTTTTTTGTCCCGAACGCTTGCTATTTCCTGTAAACGTGATATACTGTTTCCAGTAATGCGCGCCGTACCCAGCGCAAGGTGGTGAACTCTGAGCATGCGGCGATCACCGGAGCGTTTGATTCGCGGGCTGGCTGCGTTCCTGGCGGCGTTCGCGCTCGTTGTCGCGCTCGCGGGTTATCAGGCGCTGTACCCGCAGACGGGCGGCAAGACGCTCAAGGGCTCGGGGCTGACGGTGGACGCAAGCAATATCGACCAAGGGTATTTCATGGCGAAATACACCAACAAAGACAAGAAAAAACTCAAGCTGCGCGTGTATCACGGCGACGATTTTCTCACCTACGACCTCCGCTCGGACGGGACGTTCGAGGTGTTTCCGCTTTCGGCGGGGAACGGCAGCTACCGCGTGGTGCTCTATAAAAACAAGTCGGGCAACAGCTATTCTCAGGCGACCAGCATCAAGCTCACCGTCAAGCTGGCGGACGAAAACCTGCCGTTTCTCTATCCCAGCCAGTATGTCAACTACACCGCCGATTCCACGACCGTCGCGCTGTCGGACGAACTGTGCAAGGACCTTTCGAGCGACCGCGAGAAGTTCGAAACGGTGTTTGAGTACTTGCGGCGCAACGTCGTATACGACCATTTTCTGGCGCTGACGGTCAAGAACGTATCGGGGTATCTGCCCGATATCGACAAAACGGTGTCGTCCGGCAAGGGCATCTGCTTTGATTACGCGGCGGCGCTGGCGTGCATGCTGCGCGTGCAGGGCATCCCGACGCGGCTGTGCATCGGGTACGCGGACAAGACCTACCACGCGTGGAACAGCGTGTATCTGGACGGTCAGTGGGAGTTGGCGGACGCGACGTTCGCCGCGACCGGCGCGACGCCCAAGCAATACACGCTCGAACGCTTCTATTGACGGAGGGATCGCCATGAGGAAAGACGAACGCGCCGACCATGTGAAAAAATCGCTGCCTGCCGAGGAGACGGCGCTGTTTTGCGAGCAGGTGTCCATGCTTTTGCACGCGGGCATCGCGCTGCACGACGGCATGGACGCGTTGGTAAAGACGTATCAGGGCACGCGCTACGGCAAGTGGTTTACGCAATTGGAGGAATGCGTGCGCGACACGGGTTCGCTGTGTCAGGCGCTGGAGGACGCGGGCATTTTCCCCAAGTACATGGTCAGCATGACGAGCATCGGCGAACAGGCGGGCATGCTGGAGGACACGATGGACGCGCTCGCCCAGTATTACCGGCGCGAGGCGCAGGTGCGGCGCGCGATTCGCTCGGCGGTCGTCTACCCGCTGGCGCTCATCTGCATGATGGCGGTGGTCATCGCCGTGCTGGCAATCAACGTCATGCCGATTTTCCGGCAGGTGTACGGCGCGATGGGCGCGGAGATGTCGGCGGCGTCGAGCGCGGTCATGCGCTTTGGCACGACGGCGGGGCAGGTGGTGCTCGGGCTGGTCGCGTTGGCGCTGGTATGCGCGGTTGTCGTGGCGCTGCTCGTTAGGACGCGGTATCGCCAGAAGGTGATCGCGTTCTTCTCGCGCGCCGTGCCCGCCGTGCGCACGGTCAATGAAAAGCTGTCGGCGGCGCGGTTCGCGCAGGTGCTCTCGCGCCTGCTGGCGAGCGGCTTCCCGATGGAGGAGGCGATCGCGCTCGTGCCGTCGGTGTTGCCGGACGAGGCGGTGCGCCGCAAGGTCGCCGCATGTCAGGCGCATATCGCGGACGGCATGGGCGTTGCCGAGGCGATCACCGAAACGGGCATCTTTTCCGACATGCACAACCGTATGATTCACGTCGGCTTCCTCGCGGGGCAGGTGGATTCCGTGATGCGCAGGCTCGCCGACAGTTATGAAGAAGAAGCGGACGACGAAATCAGGCGGCTGGTATCGGTCATCGAGCCGGGCATGGTCGCCGTGCTGTCTGTCGTCATCGGCGCGATCCTGCTGTCTGTGATGCTGCCGCTGGCGAGCATCCTGTCGACCATCGCGTAAAGAAGGAGGAAGGGCAGTGCGCACGCACCTGTATAAAGACAGACCGCGAAACCGCATGACCGGGCTTTGGGTCACGCTAGCGCTGTTTTGCGTGCTCGCGCTTGCCTTTCTGCTGGTCGCGGGCGGCGCGTCCGATGTGTCGCAGGAGCAGCAACGCGCCATCATCCGGGACGCGGTGACGCGCGCGGCGGTCGCGTGCTACGCCATCGAGGGGCGGTATCCGCCGTCGGCGAGCTATCTGAAAGAGCATTACGGCGTGGTCTGGAACGAGGACAGGTACATCGTCACCTGCGATACGTTCGCGCAGAACGTCATGCCGGAGATTCGCGTGCTCGCTGTGGGGGTGGCGCAATGAGCGAGCGTCAGGGGGAAAGGCGGCTGCTGCGCGCGGCAAGCGGGCTGTGCACGTTCGCGCTGATCGGGCTGTTCGCCGTGCTGTCGGCGCTGCTCGTCGCCATCGGCGTGCAGGGGTATCAGCAGGTGAACCTGCGCGCGCGGGACACCGCGCAGGCGCGCACGGCGGCGGGCTACCTGCGTAACAAAGTGCGCACGAGCGATGAAGTCTCGGTCGAGACGGTCGGCGGCGTTCAGGCGCTCGTGCTGCGCGCCGCGGAGGACGCTTCCTATCAAACGCTGGTCTATGTTTCGGATGGCGCGCTGCGCGAAGCCTACCGCGAGGACGGCGACGATTTCGACCCGGAGTTTGGCGAACGCATCGTCGCGGCTGCCGATTTTTCGGTTGCGCTGGACGGCGGGCTTTGCCGCATGCGGGTAACGGACGAACAGGGGCGCGCGACGGATATCGCGGCGGCGCTCCGGGGAGGTGAGTGAGCATGCGCGGTGTGCGGCGGATGAACCTCGCGCTGATCGAGCTGTTGATCGCGCTGCTCTTTTTCTCGCTGTCCTCGGTGGTCATTCTGCGCCTGTTCGCCGCGACGTATGACGCGAGCGTGCAGAGCCAGCAGCGCACGCGCGCGCTGGCGACGGCGCAGAACTGGGCGGACACCGCCTACGCGCTCGATTTTACGGACGACGCGCTGCTTGCGCTCGGCTGGCGCGAGGAGGGCGGCGCGCTCGCGCTCGAGGAAGACGGGCTGTCGCTGACCATGACGCTGGCTTTTGAGGACGCGCCATACGGGCGCATGCTGCGCGGCGCGCTCGCGGTCGAGAACGAGCGCGAACAGGCGCTGCTGACGCTGCCGCTTGCCAAGTTTGTGGAAGGGGAGGACGGCGTATGAGGAAAACCGCGCAGGAGTTTCGCATCGGCACGGGCGCGTCCTCCATCCTGCTGGTGCTGGTCGTGCTGTGCCTGACGGTGCTGGGCATCCTCGCCTATTCCGCCGCGCGCGCCGACAACGCGCTGACCGAGCGCAATACCGAGGCGACCGAACGTTACTACGCCGCCGTCGCCGAGGCGGAGGAACGCCTGTGCGCGCTGGCAAGCGAGGGCAAGGCGGGGACGTTTGCGTTCCAGATTTCAGTGGGCGAAGGGCTGGCGCTCGACGTGCGCGGCGCGCTGGAGAACGGAGTGATCCTCCGCGAGCGTTTCGCGCTTGTCAACACCGCCGAGTGGCAGCCCGAGGACGACAGACGGCTGTATGCCGTCGAACAGGAGCAATAAAGACGTGGAATTGCTTGAGATTTTGACCAAGGCGCAGGCGGTCGCCAGCTCGGATGTGTACATCGTTCCGGGCGCGCCGCCGACGGCGAAAACCGGGCGCTCGCTGCTGCCGCTGTGCGAGGAAAAGCTCTCGCCCGCCGCGACCGAGGCGCTCATCCGGACGGTCTACGAAATGGACAACCACCGCGATATCACGCGCCTTGTGACGACCGGCGACGACGATTTTTCGTTCTCGGTCGTGCGCGTGGGCAGGTATCGCTGCAACGCTTTCAAGCAGCGCGGAACCTTGGCGGCGGTGCTGCGCATCGTGCCGTTCGGGCTGCCGGACGCGGGCAAGCTCGGCATTCCCGAATCGGTCATGACGCTCTACAAACGCCAGCGCGGCATGGTGCTGGTGACGGGTCCCGCCGGAAGCGGCAAATCGACGACGCTCGCCTGCATGATCGACCGCATCAACCGCGAGTGCTCCGAGCACATCATCACGATCGAAGACCCCATCGAGTACCTGCACCCGCACATCCGCAGCATCGTCAGCCAGCGCGAGATCGCGCAGGACACGGAGAATTATCAGGCGGCGCTGCGCGCGGCGCTGCGGCAAGCGCCCGACGTCGTGCTGCTGGGCGAAATGCGCGATCTGGACACCATCCAGACGGCGCTGACGGCGGCGGAGACCGGGCATCTGGTGCTGTCCACGCTGCACACCGTGGGCGCGGCGAAGACCATCGACCGCATTGTGGACGTGTTCCCCGCCAACCGCCAGCAGCAGGTGCGCGTGCAGCTTTCGATGGTGCTGGCGGCGGTCGTGTCGCAGCAGCTTTTGCCGACGGTGGACGGCTCGCTCGCGCCGGCGTTCGAGATCATGACGGTCAACTCCGCCGTGCAGAACATGGTGCGCGAGGGCAAGACGCACCAGATGGACAACGTCATCTACGCGGGCGCGGCGCAGGGCATGACGACCATGGACGCGGACATCACGCGGCTCTACAAAGAAGGGCGCATCACGCGCGACACCGCCGTCATGTACGCGCTCAACCCCGATGCCATCGCGAAAAAACTCGTATAAGGAGCATACGATATGGATAACATCGTCATTCATCTGCTGGGGCGCTTTGAGATCATCGTCAACAATGAGCGCATCGACGATCAGCTCGGCAAGTCCAAGAAAGGCTGCGCGCTGATGCAGTATTTACTGCTGCACAGGGACGAAGCCGTGCCGTTTTTCGATCTGTACGAAGTGCTCTGGCCCAACGAGGAATCGGCGAACCCCGAGAGCGCGCTCAAAACGCTCATCAGCCGCATGCGCGCCATCCTTGCCAAGTGCTCCAAAGACTTGGGCGACTGCATCGCCACGGCGCGCGGCGCGTACAAATGGAATGAAAACGTCAAGTGCGATGTGGACGTGTTCGATTTCGAGCGCCTGTGCAACGGTCTGAAAGAGCAAAAAACGCTCACGCCGCAGACGCGCACGATGTTCACGACCGCGCTGGAACTATACATCGGCGATCTGCTGCCCGCCAGCTCGCAGGAGGGCTGGGTCATCGCGCGCAGCGTGTACCTGCACAACCTGTACTTGAAGACCGCGTATCAGTACCTCGATTTCCTGAAAGCCGAGGAGGATTTTGACGAGGTCATCCGCGTGTGCCGCATGGCGCTGGAAATCGACGCGTTCGACGAACGGCTGCACCTGTCGCTGATGGACGCGCTGGTCAAGACCAAGCGCAACAACGAGGCGCTCATGCAGTACAAGCACGCCACCAACCTGCATTTCCGCTATCTGGGCATGCAGCCGCCCGAGGGCATACAGGAGTTTTACAAGCAGATCATCCAGGCGGGGCAAGTGCTGGACATGGATATCGACTCCATCCGCAACGAGCTTCGCGAATACGGCGAAATCAAGGGCGCGTTCGTCTGCGAATACGCGGTGTTCAAGGAAATCTACAACCTGCAGCTTCGCAGCATCGAGCGCACGAGCAACACCATTTTCATCGCGCTCATCATGATCACCAGCGTGGACGGGCAGCCGATGGATTCGCTCAAGCTCGACGACATCATGAACACGCTGCTCGAGGTGCTCAAAAACAGCCTGCGCAAGGGCGACACCATCACGCACTATTCCGCGTCGCAGTTCGCGCTGCTGCTGCCGCTGCAATCCTACGATACCGGCAAGATGGTCATGGAACGCATCAAGCGCGCGTTCTACAAATCCTATGTCAATTCGTCCATCGTCTGCAACTACCGCATCGGGCCGATCGCCGAAACGGCGGGCAGGAAGCAGTAAGCGTTACGCCTGCTCGTAGAGCCGTCGCAGCGCCAGCAGCTTTTCCTCCGAATTGATGCGCGCGGCGCTTTCCCACGCCGCCTGCCGCGCGCGCTCGGGCATGGACAGAAACAGCCGCAGGGCGCGCGCGTCCTGTTGCAGCATGCCCTGTAAATGAAGATATTCCCGCATAAAAATCACCCCGGATACCAGCATGCGCGCCGCGCGTCCTGAATATCCGAGGTATTTTTGTCTTGCCCTGCGTCATAGAAAAGGATGGGAGATCAGAGCTTCTTGAGTTCCTCCAAACAGCGCTTGCAGATGAGCTTGCCCTGATAGGGCGATACGTCGCGAGCGTCGTTGCAAAAAACACAAGCGGGATGGAATTTCGTCAGAATGATCTTCTCGCCTTCGACGGATATCTCCAGCGTGTCCCGAACGCCGATATCCATCGTCCTGCGAAGCTCGATGGGGATTACGATGCGACCAAGCTCATCCAGCTTGCGAACGACTCCGGTTGATTTCATGCTCGCGGCCTCCTTTGCGCGGGTTGGGTCGTACATGCCAATATCTGAACAGCTTGATTGTAAGGATGTGGCAATTGTTTGTCAATCCCCAGAATGCAATTATTCCCAATTGTTCACAGTTTGGACATTATGTACACATTGGAAAGGAGAGGTATCGTATTGCTCAACTGGGTTTGGGCGGGCATGATGGCGGTGTCCTGCGCGCTGGCGCTTGCGACGGGCGGCGCGGCGGGCGTGATGGAGGGCATGCTGCATGCCGCGCGCGAGGCGGTGCAAACGGCGTTGTCGCTGGCGGGCGGGTTCGCGTTTTTTTGCGGCTTGATCGCCATCCTGCGCGAATGCGGCATGGTGGACGCGCTCTCTCGATGGCTCGCGCCTGCGCTGACCCGGCTGCTGGGAAAGGATCTGCGCGAGGACGCGCTTTCGCCTGTCACGATGAACCTTGCGGCGAACATGCTCGGGCTTGGCAACGCCGCAACGCCCATGGGGCTGGAGGCGATGCGCAGGATGGCGGACGGCACGGCGCGCGCGGGCAACGCCATGTGCCTGTTTCTGGTGATCAACGCTTCGTCGGTGCAGCTCGTGCCGACCACGGTGCTGTCCCTGCGCGCGGCGGCGGGTTCGTTCGACCCGGGCGCGGTGATCGTGCCGTCGTTTGTCGCGTCGCTGGCTTCGACGGTCGTGGGCGTGCTGGCGTGTAAATTGCTTCAGCGTTTCTCGTGAACGCGCTGCCGCTTGCGCTCGCGTTGTTTTGCGTACTGGCGGGCATGATCCGCCGCGCGCCCGTGTACGACGCGTTTTTGACGGGCGCGCTGGAGGGACTGGATACCGCGCGGCGCATCGTGCCGAGTTTGGTCGGTATGCTGTGCGCCATCGCCGCGCTGCGCGCCTGCGGCGTGCTCGACGCAATCTGCCGCGTTTGCGCGCCCGCGTTGACTGCGGCGGGCTTGCCGCCCGGCGTGCTGCCGCTGATGCTCCTGCGCCCGCTGTCGGGTTCTGCGTCGCTCGCCATGCTGTCGGACATCATGGCGCAGTACGGTCCGGACAGCCGCGAAGGGCTGACGGCGTGCGCGCTGATGGGCTCGAGCGAGACGATCTTTTATACCTGCACGCTGTATTTGAGCGCCGCCGGGGTCAAGCGCTCGCGCCATGCCATCCCCGCCGCGCTGCTGGCGTGGCTTGCCGGTTCGCTGGTCGCGGGCTGGATGTGCGCGGGCGCATAAAATACGCCTTGCTCGCAAACACGGGCGACCGCAGGTCGCCCCTACACGGAACGGGGGAGTGGCGCTCCAAATAATGCGTAGGGGCGACCTGTGGTCGCCCGCCTGCGGTCGCTCGCCCGCGGTCGCTCGCCCGCGTTTCATGCAAAACGGGGCGCTTTCCGCGCCCCGCCTTGTGCTTTCTACGATGCTTTACTCCGCTTCCGCCAGATATTTCCCGGCGACATAACCGCCCACCGCCGCCGTGTTGCTGTCGCACTTGGTGATATAGATCCAAGCCGTTCCCTCTACTTCTTCGCCGTACGCGACGGTGTTGCGGTCAATTTTGGTGAGCTTCGAAAAGGTCGTCGCCGCGCCAGCGCGAACGTTGAGCCGGGAAGCCGTGACGACGTACTTTGTTCCGTCGTCGGCGGCTTGCCCGGCGAGATCCGGTATATCGGCAATCGGCGTAGCGTCTGCGTCAGCCGATACCACTTGGATAACAACAAGCTGTACTTTATCCTCATAATCCGTTCCGTACGCATAGGTCGTGCCGACATTTTTTCCGACGGCGACGCCTCTGTTTCCGACTTTTCCATTGGCTACTTGCGTATTGACGTATTGCCAGTCTTCTTTCAGCCCTTGGTATACTGCCGCCGGGTCGTTGAGTTTATACTGAATTTCGGCTTCCTCGCCCACCTTGAGTGTGAGCGTTTCCGAAAGCAGCGTGATGCCCGACTTCTTTCCATCAACATTCATACCGACTAACGTAATGTTTTTGTTCGAGATATAATGGACGTTCTTGCCTTTCATCACCAGCGCCCAATTACCATCCGTCGTCACCACGGGCAGCGTCTCGCCCTGTGCTGCCCTGTCCGCGAAGCCCGTGTCCGCGCCCGCGCCTAAACGCAGGATGGCGTTCTCCTGATTCACCACCGCGACGCCTTCCACCGTGCCTATGGGGATGAACCCGTTGTACGCCACGCTGCCCGCGATGCCGTCCGCCGTGATGATGTCGACGCGCTCGTCGCCGATTTGTCGGACGGCGGCAAGCTCGCCCGCCGGAAGCACGCCGACAATCATGTTATCATCGTCGCGGATGTTCAAGTCTGCGTCTGCAAATCCGATGGGCGCGTCGGGGTCGGCGTTTGCCCGCAGCTTGTCGTGCGTCGTCCTTGACAGGGTGAAGCGCTGCTTGGGCGTTTTCGGCTGCTCCGGCGGGGGATTCTCCGGCGTTGCCTCCGTCACGGTCACGTGGATTTCTTTGATGATCGGATCGCTGTCGATGATATCAAAGGTCGCGCGAATTGCAATCGTCGTGCTGCCTACCCCCACGCCGGTGATCGTCTTACCGTCGCCGGAGATGCTCGCGATATGCGAGCCATTGTTCATGAATTCGAGATTGCTGGCGTTCGTCGAGAGGTTGGTCGACGCTGTTTTCCCGACCGCCACCGTCACGGAGCCGGCGGCGGTCAGGTAGGGCGTATTATCGGTTGTCGTGGCAAGGGCGGGCATGGCGAGCGCGCATGCCAGCATCACAAGCAGTATTCCCAATGCGATACGTTTCATAGGCTCACATCCAATCTGTTTTTGTTTTCCCTACTATACCATATACGCGCAGGAAATGCAAATATCGCGAGCCTTCCGGTGTTAGGACGGCGGAACGACGATGCACAATGGCGAATTACTTCGCTTCCGTCAGCGTTTTACTCCGGACATAACCGCCCACCAGCGCCGGACTGGTGTCGCACTTGGTGATATGGACAAAACCATCACCCGCATCGTTGCCGTATACGGTGGCGCCGCGTCTGGTCATTCCGAGCTTTTGGGCTGAGGACGTAGTGTCCGACCACACGCTGCTGGCAGAAGTGGCGACGTACTTTGTCCCGTAGATTGGGTCGGGTTCGGTGTTTGTCTGCGTCTCGGCGCTCGGCGCTGCGTTCTCGTCAGCCGCTATCACGTTGATGACGACAAGATGTATTTTTGCCGCATAGTCCGTTCCATACGCGTATGTCGTGCCGGGTTTGATGCCGACGGCAATGCCGCTGTTTCCGGTTTTTCCATTGGCTATTTCCGGATTGGTGTATACCCAGCCTTGCTTTATCCCTTGGTATGTCGCCGTCGGGTCTTTGACGACATAGGGAACCTCGGCTTCCTCGCCCACCTTGAGCGTGAGCGCGTCCGCAGTCGGCGCGATGCCTGAATTTGTTGCGTCAGCGCTTTCGGAGGATGACGAGAGGCGGTTGCCTGCGATATAGGCGGCGTTCTTCCCACTGATCACCAGCGCCCAGTTGCCTTCCGTCGCCACAACGGGCAGCTTCTCGCCCTTTCCTACCTTGCCCAAGAAACCCGCGCTCGTGCTCGGACCCAGCCGCAGGATGGCGTTCTCCTGATTCACCGACGCGACGTCTTCCGCCGTGCTCACGGTGATGAAGCTCGTGCCGTCCACGCTGCCCAATGCGCCGTTTGCCGCAATGATGTCAACGCGCTCGTCGCCGATTTTCCGGACGGCGGCAAGCTCGCCCGCTTGGAGCACGCCGACCAGCTTACCCGCAGCGTCGCGGATGTTCAAGTCGGCAATGGCGAAGCCGATGGACGCGTCAGCGTCGGCGTTTGCCCGCAGCTTATTCCCCAGCGCTTCTGACAGGGCAAAGCGCGAAGCGGGCTTCTTCAGAGCTTTTTCCGTCACGGTCACGCCGATGGTTTTCTGAATCATCGACGAGCCGAAATAAGCCTCGAACAGAATCGTCGTGCTGCCTACGGCGATGCCTTTGATGGTCGTTCCGTCTTTGGAAACCTCCGCGACATCGCGGTTGCGGCTGACCCGTTCGAAGCTCTGGGCGTTCGTCGAAAAGCCGGTCGATACCGTTTGCCCGATGGTCACCGTAATGGAATCGGACACCGTCAGGTAGGGCGGCGCGCCGTCGGTGGTCGCGGCAAGGGCGGGCATGGCGAGCGCGCATGCCAGCGCCAGCAGTAACATTCCGGATACGATACGCTTCAAATGCTCACATCCAATCTGATTCTTTATATCTATACAATACTATATATACGAAAGAAATGCAAATCCATTGCGCGCGTTTTTGATAAGTCGCGATTTGTGATTTGTGTTGCAATCAATAGGCGGATGCTGTATAATCAGCGCGTAAAAAAACGACTTTGAAACGCCGTTTATCATTGCTTGCCTTGATATTGGCTCGTTTTTTATCAAACGGAGGCACACAAAACATGATACGCACGGTACTGATCGTAGACGACAACGCCATCAACCGACGGGTGCTCTGTAAAATTTTGGAAGACGAATACGAAGTGCTCGAGGCGGCGAACGGCAGGGAGGCGCTGGCGGTGCTCAGGCGGCGCATGACGGGGGTGTCCGCCGTGCTGCTGGACTTGGTGATGCCCGAAATGGACGGCTACGAAGTGCTGGCGTTCATGCGCGCGGATAAGGAGCTTGCTTTGATTCCCGTGCTCGTCGCCTCCGGCAATTCCGACGCGAACGCCGAGGTCAAGGCGCTGACGATGGGCGCGAACGACTTCATGACCAAGCCCTACAACCCCGGCGTGCTCAAACGGCGGCTGCAAAACGCCATCAACCTGCGCGAGACGGAAGCGTTCGTCAACGCCATCCAGCGGGACAGGCTGACTGGGCTGTACAACCGCGAGGCGTTTTTCGCCATCGCCGAGGAAATGATCGCCAAGCGGTCCGCGGGCTATTATGTCATGGCGTGCTTTGACATCGAGAATTTCAAGGTCGTCAACGACCAGTTCGGCAACGCGCGCGGCGACGAGGTGCTGCGCGGCATCGCGGAGGTGTTCCGCGCGGGGTTCGAGCCTGTCGGCGGCGTGTGCTGCCGCATCATGGCGGACAATTTCGCGGTCCTGTATCCGCGCGCTTTCATGGACACGCCCGAGCTCGAGGCGATTCGCGATCAGGCTGCGAACGTGGACGACGTTGTCGGCCCCGTGACCTTCAGCATCGGGCGGTACATCGTGTCCGACCTGTCGCTGCCCGCCAGCGCCATGTACGACCGCGCGTCCATCGCCGAATCGTCGGTCAAGGCGCGGTTTGACGTGCGCATCGCACAGTACGACGAGTCCATGCGCGAAACGCTGCTGCGCGAGCAGGAGATCGTCAACGAGATGAACGCGGCGCTGGCGGCGGGGCAGTTCGAGGCGTGGCTGCAGCCGCAGTACAACCACTCCTCGGGCGCGCTCGTCGGCGCGGAGGCGCTTGTGCGCTGGCGGCATCCGCGCAAGGGGCTGATCCCGCCCGGGACGTTCATCCCGGTGTTCGAGCGCAACGGCTTCATCTATGAGCTGGACAAATTCGTCTGGGAGCAGGCGTGCAAGCTGCTTCGCAAATGGCTGGACGAGGGCAGGCGGCCGCTGCCGATCTCGGTGAACGTATCGCGCTACGACATCTTCCGCGAGGATCTGTGCGACGTGGTATTCGGGCTGGTGACGCGCTACGCGCTGCCCGTGCGCCTGCTCCGGCTGGAAATCACCGAATCGGCGTTCGCGCGCTCGACCGGGCACGTCATCCGCGTCGTGCGGCAGTTGGTCGAGCACGGGTTCACCGTCGAAATCGACGATTTCGGGTCGGGGTATTCCTCGCTCAACACGCTCAAGGACGTGCCCGCCGACATCCTCAAGCTCGACATGCGCTTTCTGGAAGACGAGGGCAACTCCACGCGCGGCGGGAACATCGTGGAATCCATCGTGCGCATGGCGAAATGGCTGGGCATGCCGGTCATCGCCGAGGGTGTGGAGACCAAGGAACAGGCGGACTTCCTGTGCTCCGTCGGCTGCTTTTACATGCAGGGCTACCTGTACGCGCGCCCCATGCCCGTCGGCGAGTTCGAGGCGCTCGCGCAAAACGCCGACAAGGAGCGCGACATGATTGCGCT
>CAZEIC010000019.1:32733-36300 GCA_964512175.1 uncultured Oscillospiraceae bacterium
ACCGTCGAAACGCTCGATAACGACGCCTTCTGGGACCCCGCGTCCATGGAAACGCTCATTTTCAACAGCTATGTCGGCGGCGCGTGCATTTTCGAGTATTACAACGGCGTGATGGAGCTGCTGCGCGTCAACGCCAAGTACGCGCAGGAGATGGGCGGCGGCATGTCGATGGAAGACGCGCTCATGTTCAGGCTCGAGGAGCACATGGACGACGCGAACCGCCGGACGCTCATGGCGACCATCGAGCAAGCCGTGCAGACGCATCAGGAGGCGGTCTGCGAGGTCTGTCTGATCGGGCTTCCGGGCAGCGGCGCGCCCGCCTATATGCGCTCCTCGCTGCGCGTCATTGCGCGCGCCGGCGCGCGCATGCTGCTGTATTGCTCGGTCGTCAATGTCACCGCCCAGCGCGAGACGCAGATCCGGCTCGGCGTGCTGGACGCCAGTATGCCGCTGGGCTCGATGGTCGTGCGCGTGGCGGACGGCGCGCTTTTGCACGTCGGCGGCACGATGCTCAAGGAGCTGGGGTACACGCGCGAGGAATTCGACGTTTTTCACGAGCGCAACCTCGAGGGCTTCGTACACCCCGACGACCTTGGCACCACGTACCGCGACATGCGTACGCATAAGGGCGCGCTGCCCAAAACCTTCGAGCAGCAGTTCCGCGTGCTGCGCAAGGACGGCAGCATATCGTGGATGTACGAAAAGGGCACGCTGGCGACGATGGGCGGCGCGCCCGCGTTCATCATCGTGCTCGTGGACATCACCGGGCAAAAGGAAATGGAAGAGAAGCTGCGCTTGCGCGAGGAAGCCGACAAGCGCCGCAACGAGCGCATGATGCAGATTGTCGCCGCGCATTCCAACCGCATGATCTACCTCTATGACGTCGCTTCGCGCGTCGCCGTTGCGGACGCTTCCGTACCCGCCGGGGTGTTTATCGAAAAGGCGGGCGCGCATATGCCCGATTCGACGATCGAAGCGGGCTTTGTGCTGCCCGAGAGCGAGGACGATTTCCGGAAATTGTTCGCCGATATCCACGCGGGCAAGCCCTCGGGCAGCGTCAAGCTCCACATGCGCACGCCGGGCGGCGCGGTCATCTGGACGGACGCGCGCTATTCCGTCGTCGAATATGACGGCGACCGTCCCGTCGCCGCCGTGCTTTCCTACGCCGACGTGACGGCGGCGCACGAGCAGGCGATGGCGTTCTCGCGCTATCGGCAAATGATGAACGCCGAGGAGAACAGGGCGGGCGTCGCCTTCTTCGAGACCGATTTGACGAGCGACGTGGTCGAGCGTCAGGGCGTGAACATCCCGGGCATCACGTTCCCGCCGGTCGGCTGCGCGCACATGGACGCCGTGAACTTCGGCGTGGACAGCCTTGTCGCGGAGGGCGCGCGCGAGCGCGTGCGCGTGTTCCTGTCGCGCGATCGGCTGATTTCTGCGTTTGCCGACGGCAGGCGCAACCTCTCGGACGAGCTGGAGGCGCGGCTGCCGGATGGCTCTTCGCACTGGTTCCGTGTGGACGTGCAGATGATCGGCGACCCGTACTCCGGGCATATCCGCGCCTACACCATCCTGCGCGACGTGACGAAGGACAGGCTGGCGGAGCTTGACGTGAAAAAGCAGGCGGAGATCGACGGCATGACCGAGCTCTATAACAAAACGACGACCGAAACGCTGATTCGCGAGCGCCTCGCGCGCAAGGACGGCGCTTCGTGTGCGCTGATCGTGGCGGACTTGGACGATCTCAAGAGCATCAACGACGGCTTCGGGCACGCGCTGGGCGACGAGGCGCTCCGCTTCATCGCCGCTACGCTGCGCGCGCAGTTCCGCGCGAGCGACATCGTCGGGCGCGTGGGCGGGGACGAGTTTGTGGCGTTCCTCGACGGCGGCGGCAACGAGGCGCGGCTGCGCGGCATGCTCGAGGCGTTCATGCGCAAGCTTGCCGACGTGCACATGGGGCATGACGGAAACCTCGCGCTTGCCGCGAGCGTCGGCGTGGTCATCGGCGTGATCGGCAGGGACAGCTATGAAACGCTGTTCGAGCGCGCGGACAAGGCGCTCTATCACGTCAAGCGCCACGGGAAGAACGGGTATGCGGTCTATTCGCCCGATATGGAAGACGGCGAATAGTTACCGCTCTTTTTGGTAGGCGATTTCGCCGTTTACAACCGTATATTCTGCGCTGGAGGCGACGAGCAGCGGGTCGCCGTTATACACGGTCACGTCCGCGTCCTTGCCGACGCGGATGCTGCCGAGCCGCGCGTCCACGCGGCAGATGCGCGCCGCGTCGATGGTGATGGCGCGCAGCGCGCCCCACGCGCCCAGTCCTTCCTTGGCGGCGAGCGCCGCGCACAGCGGCAGATACTGGATGCGCGTTACCGGGTGGTCGGTCGTCAGGGCGACCGTCACGCCAGCTTTTTTGAGCACGCCCGCCGTCTTGAAGTCGGACTTGCTCACCTCGATCTTGCTGCGCGAGGCGAGGGAAGGCCCGACTATCGCCGGATAGCCGCTTTGCGCGATCTCGTCGGCGATCAGGTGTCCCTCGGTGCAGTGGTCGAGCGTCAGCGCAAGCCCGAACTCGCGCGCAATACGGATGGCGGTCAGGATGTCGTCGGCGCGGTGCGCGTGCGCTTTCAGCGGGATGTTGCCCTCGAACAGCTCGCGGTAGCACTCCAGCCCGAAGACCGCCTGCCCGCCGCCCGTGTTTTGCGCGTCGAAGTACTGCCGCGCGCGGAACAGCTCTTCGCGAATCAGCGAGGCTACGCCCATACGCGTCATGGGCATGTTGCCGTTTGCGCCGTAACACGCCTTGGGGTTCTCGCCGAACGCGACCTTGACGGCGGCGGGCGCGAGCACCACCATGTCGTCCAGCTTGCGCCCGTGCGTCTTGATGAACGCGAACTGCCCGCCGATGGGATTTGCGCTGCCGGGACCCGCCAGCGCGCCCGTTACGCCCGCCGCCAGCGCGTTATGGAACGCGTCGTCCATCGGATTGATGGCGTCGATGGCGCGCATGCAGGGCGTGACGGGGTTGGTCGCCTCGTTGCAGTCGTCGCCCTGCTTGCTGGTTTTTTCTTCCATGATGCCGATGTGGCTGTGCGCGTCGATGAACCCGGGGTACACGCGCATGCCGCGCGCGTCCAAGACCCGCGCGCCGTCCATGGGTTCGATGCGCTCTGCGACGCGCGCGATTTTGCCGCCGTCCAGCAGCAGATCGGCGCGCAGCGGTCGTTCGTCTTCCATTGTATACAGGATACCGTTTTGTATCAGCAGCATGTCTCGCCCGTCCTCGCTGGAAAAATTCCGAATGCACGCATAGCGTCTCCGCGCCCGTGACAAACTATGCTCGGAATCCAAAATAGGAGGGACAGGCATGAGCTTCTTGAACCAGAACAACCAGAACCGGAACAACCAGAACCAGTACAACCAGAATCAGCAGAATAACCAGAACCAGAACCAGAACAATCAGAACCAGAACAACAATCAGAACAACAACCAGAACAACCAGAACCAGCAGAATAACCAGAACCAGCAGAATAACCAGAACAACCAAAACAATAACCAGAA
>CAZEIC010000020.1:0-34153 GCA_964512175.1 uncultured Oscillospiraceae bacterium
CATCACCCGCGACGCGTTCATCGACGTGCGGCTGGACTATCGCTGGCTCGATTTGCGCACCGACAAAAACGCGCTAATTTTTAAGGTGCAGACGGCGCTGGTCGGCGCGATGCGCGCGTTCCTGCTCGAAAGGAATTTCACCGAGATCCACACGCCCAAGCTCATCGGCGCGGCGAGCGAGTCTGGTTCGGACGTGTTCGAGCTGACGTACTTTGAGCGCAAGGCGTACCTCTCGCAGAGCCCGCAGTTCTACAAGCAAATGGCGATGGCGGCGGGGTTTGACCGCATTTTTGAGGTGGGACCGGTGTTCCGCGCGGAAAAATCCTACACCAACAAGCACGCCACCGAGTTTACCGGGTTTGACTTGGAAATGAGCGCCATCGACTCCTTCCGCGACGTGATGGCGATCGAGGCGGAGCTGCTGCAAAGCGCGCTCGCGGCGGTACAGGTAAAATTCGGCGAGCAAATCAAGGCGCTGTTTGGGCAGGAGGTCGTCGTGCCGTCGCTGCCTTTCCCCGAAATGAAGCTGCAAGACGTATATAAGGAGCTGGAGGAGCGCTACGGCTACACGGTCGAGGATGCGGAGAAGAACGACCTCACGACCGACGCGGAGCACCTGTGCGCCAAGCTCTCGATGGAGAAGTTCGGGCATGAGTTCCTGTTTGTGACCGATTACGGTCCGCAGAAGCGCGCGTTCTACCATATGCGCGACGAGAACGGCAACCCGTTGGGCTACGACCTGATTTGGCGCGGCACGGAAATCACCACCGGCGCGCAGCGCGAGCACCGCTACGAGCAGCTTCGCGCGCAGGCGGACGAAAAAGGGCTGGCGGACGACGTGAAGTTCTATATGGACTTTTTCCGCTACGGCTGCCCGCCGCACGGCGGCTTCGGGTTGGGCGTGGACAGGCTGACCATGCTGCTGCTCGGGCTGTCGATCAAGGAGGTCATGTTCCTGTTCCGAGGCCCCAACCGCATTACACCGTAACGCCTTGCCAAACGCCACAGAATTTGCTATACTATGAATTATCTGTAAGGAGGTGCTGGTAATGCCGCCCAAAAAGGACAATTTGCCCATCAATGTGGATGTGGATCTTGAAAACGGCGGGACGATCACCTACGCAAATGAAGTCATTGCCATCATCGCGGGCGTCGCGACGTCGGAAATAGATGGAATCGCGGGCATGTGCGCGTCGGGCGGCGTGGGGGATATCTTCGGCCGCAACCGCAACATCACCCGGGGCGTGAAGGTCGAGATCGGCAGCGAGGAAGCCTCTGTCGATCTCTACATCATCGTGGAGTACGGTCAGCCCATCCAGAAGGTCGCCTCCGAGGTGCAGGAGAACGTGCGCAAGGCGATCGAATCGATGACCGGGCTGCACGTCGTCCGCGTGGACGTGCATGTGCAGGGCGTGAGCTTTGAAAAAGAAAAGCGCGAAACGCAGACGAGCATCGACGCTGCGGCGGAAAAACCCGCGCTCGCCGAGAGCGACGCGCAGGAGCATGCCGCGCCCAAGGAGGACGAAGCCGCGCAGCCCGAGGAGGATACGGCGGCGTTCCCCGGCTACACGCAGGAGGAGATCGACAAGCTGCAGCAGGAAGCCGAGATGTATTGCGGTCTGGATGAGCCTGTCGCGGAGGAACAGCCGGAAGCCGCAGAACCGGAAGAGCCCGAAGAGCAGGAAGCCGCCGAGCAAGCGCCCGTCGAGGATAGCGAAGTCGAATGTGCGCCCGTGGAGACGGCGGAGCCCGCCGAGGACGCGGAACCCGAGCAACCGCAGCAGGATCAGCAGGGCGACGACGAAGAAGCGCCCGATCCGCAAGAGCCCGAGGCGTCCGCGCCCAAGAAGCGCAGGCGCAGGGGCTGACCGGCGGTCTCGCCAGAAAGGGATCATCCATGAAATATCGATTTCGGGATCGCCTTGCGATCATGCTCGGGTCGCTGCTGGTCATCTGCATCGGGCTGGGGCTGTTCGTGCTCGGTCTGCAGCTTCAGAGCGTCGACTTGAGCGACGCAAACGGCGCGTTCTTTACTTGGCCGCGCGTCGCCGTGCTGGTCGCGGGGCTGTTCTGCGTGCTGTTTGGCGGGTATGTGCTGCTGCTGCCGAGCAAGGGAAGCGAAAAGCATCGGTTCGTGATTCAGCAGACGGACAACGGCGAGCTGCGCATCTCCATCAAGGCGATCGAAAACCTCGTGCAGAAGTGCATCGACATGCACAACGAAATCAGCGTGGTGTCCATGCGCGTGGACAACGACCGTGACGGCGTGCGCATCGATCTGTGCATTTCGCTTGCCAACAACATCTCCATCCCGCTTGCCGTCGCTTCTTTGCAAAAGCAAATCAAGCAATACCTGCTCGCGTCCTCCGGCATCGATGTGCGCGACGTGTGCGTGTCAGTCGAAACGGCGTCCAGCGACGTGGGCGAGTCGCCGTATCTGGTCTCGGACATGCAGCAGGTAGGCAGGGAGCATCAGCAGCAGCAAGCGCCCAAGAAAAAGCCGCTGCATCAGCGCATCTTCGGCAAGGACGCGCCCACCGTCATGCTCCCGCCCGACCCGCCCAAGCCGCCCGTGGCGGAGCAGGAAGTCAAGCCGCCCGAGGAATCGCATGATGCGCCGCCTGCGGAGGAAGCGCCCGAGGAGATCGCCCCGGCGGATGAGAATAAAGACACCAAAGAACCGCTCAGCGAGGACGCGAATGATGAGTAAGTTTGATGAATTCTTTGAGAAAATGTTCAAGGTCGGAACGCCGCAATGCGCCGTGTTCTTTGGCTTTCTGGCGCTGGTTGCGGCGCTGCTGCTGATTTTCATCGGCTTCTGGAAGACGCTGCTGGTCGCGCTGCTGGTCGCCGTCGGCTTCTTCCTCGGCTCTGTGGAAAACAAGAAGGAAGCCGTCCGCGATTTCATCAACCGCGTGTTTCCGCCGAAGGACACAAAGCTACCGCCCAACGAATAACACAATATCAAAGCGAGGGACACGCCAATGGCTCGTAAAGGCGCGCGCGCCGCGGCAATGCAACTGGTATATGAGGACCTTCTGGGCGGCGGCGACGACGCGCAGAGCACGCTGCGCGATTTGATCGCATTCACGCCCGAGGAAGACGATCAGACGTATATTGACGACGTGCTCGCGGGCGTTCGCGGGCATGCTGAGGAACTGGACGCGCGCATCGCCGCGCAGAGCGCTACGCGCGAGTTTTCGCGCATCGCGCGCGTGGTGGTGTCCATCCTGCGCGTCGCGCTCTATGAAATGCTCTACCGCGACGACGTGCCAAAGAGCGTGACGATCAACGAGGCGGTCACGCTGGGCAACCGCTTTGCCGAGCCGGGAGACGCGCGGTTCATCAACGGCGTGCTGGGGAACATCGCCCGCGGCATGGACGATCAAGTCCAGCCATGAGCGTTTTTCTAGGCATCGACACGAGCTGTTACCGAACATCGGCGGCGGTCGTGGACGATCACGGGCGCGTGCTGCGCGCCGAGGGGGATTTGCTGCCCGTTTCGGCGGGCGAACGCGGCCTTCGCCAGAGCGAGGCCGTTTTTGCGCATCTGCGGCAGTTGCCGAGCGTGTGCGAACGCGCGCTGGCGGGCGTTTCCGGCGATATCGCGGCGGTCTGCGTGTCGCAAAGCCCGCGAGACGGTGAGGATTCGTACATGCCGGTGTTTGTCGCGGGGACGACCTGCGCGCGACTGATGGCGCAGGCGCTGCGCGCGCCGCTGTATACGACCTCGCACCAGCGCGGGCACATCCGCGCGGCGCTGGTGGACAGCGGGCTGACCGCAGAGCGTTTCCTCGCCGTGCACCTTTCGGGCGGCACGACGGAGACGCTGCTGTGCGAGGACGAGGGTGTCACGCGGCTGTCGGGCACGCGCGATCTGCACGCGGGGCAGTTGGTGGACAGGGTCGGCGTGGCGATGGGGCTGCCGTTCCCGGCAGGTCCGAGCTTGGAGAAACTCGCGGTGTCGGGGCGCGGACAGTCCCGGATTCCCGTGTCGATGGAAGGCGGGGACTGTCACTTTTCCGGCGCGGAGGCGCGCGCGCTCGCGTGGCTGCAAGACGACAGCCTTTCGCGCGAGGAAATCGCCGCCGAGGTATACGGCGTTATCGCGCGCACCGTGCTGCGCATGCTGACGGCGGCGGCGGAGCAAACGGGCGCGCGCGACGCGTTGATCGCGGGCGGCGTAGCGTCCTCGGCGCTGCTGCGGGTGCTGCTTGCGGAACGCTGCGAAAAGCGCGGGCTGGGGCTGCGCCTGTTTTTTGGCAAGCGCGAGTATTCGGGGGATAACGCGGTGGGCGTTGCGCTCATCGGACGCGAACAATACTTGAAGACGGTTGGATAAGGAGGGCGAAACATGTCCGCAATCATACTCGACGGAAAGGTCATGTCGCAGGAGCTGACGGAGAAACAGGCGGCGCGCGCCAAGGAATTGATCGCGCGCGGCGTCGTGCCGGGGCTGACGGTCATCCTCGTGGGCGAAGACCCGGCGAGCCAAGTGTATGTGCGCAACAAGGAGCGCGCGTGCGAGGCGATCGGCGTGCATTCCGAAACGGTCAGGCTGCCCGCCGAAACAAAGCAAGATGAGCTGCTTTCGCTGATCGACCGCCTGAACGCCGACGGCGCGGTGCACGGCATCCTCGTCCAGCTGCCGCTGCCCAAGCATCTGGACGAGGCGGCGGTGCTGCGCCGCATCCTGCCTGAAAAGGACGTGGACGGTTTCCACATCGGCAACGCGGGCAAGCTGTTCACCGGGCAAAAGGGCGTTGTCGCGTGCACGCCCAAGGGCATTTTGCACATGCTCAAGGAAGGCAACGTGCCGCTGGCGGGCAAGGAAGCGGTCGTCATCGGGCGCTCGAACATCGTCGGCAAGCCCGTCGCCATGCTGTTGCTGGCGGAAAACTGCACGGTCACGATGTGCCACTCGCGCACGCAGAATCTGAAGGATCACGCGCGCAGGGCGGACATTCTGGTCGCCGCCATCGGCAAGCCGCGCTTCGTCACCGCCGACATGGTCAAACCCGGCGCGGCGGTCGTCGACGTGGGCATCAACCGCGTGGACGGCAAGGTCGTGGGCGATGTGGACTTTGACGCGGTACGCGAGGTCGCGGGCTATATCACGCCCGTGCCCGGCGGCGTTGGCAAGATGACGGTGAGCATGCTCATGGAAAACACGCTGGAAGCTGCGGCAGCATGTTTGAACAAATAACGTTCGACACGGTGAAAGCGCCCGCGCTGACGGTCAGCGAGCTGAACGAATACGTTCGCCGGACGCTCGCGGGCGACCCGCTTTTGCAGAATATATCGCTGCGCGGCGAAATATCGGGCTTCAAGCAACATGTTTCGGGGCACTGGTATTTCACGCTCAAGGACGAGCGGTCGCGCATCGCCTGCGCGCTGTTTCGTCAGCACGCTTCCCGCGTCCGGTTTACCCCGACCGACGGCATGCGCGTGATCCTGCGCGGCGCACCCGGGCTATACACCGTCAGCGGTAGCTACCAGTTCTACGCCGAGAGCATGACGCAGGACGGCGTGGGCGCGCTTTATCAGCGGTTTGAAGAAATGAAGGCGCGGCTGACGCGCGAGGGGCTGTTTGACGCGGCGAAAAAGCGTCCGCTGCCGCTGCTGCCGCGCATCGTCGGCATTGTGACCTCGCGAACCGGCGCGGTCGTGCACGATATCGCGCAGGTTGCCAGCCGTCGCTTTCCGGGGTTTCCGCTGCTGCTGCGCGCGGCGCAGGTGCAGGGCGAGGGTGCGAAGGAGGACGTCGCGCGCGCCATTGGCGAATTATCGCGCGTTCCCGGCGTCGATGTGATCATCGTCGGGCGCGGGGGCGGCTCGCTCGAGGATTTATGGGCGTTCAATGAGGAGATCGTCGTGCGCGCGGTCGCGGCGTGCCCGGTGCCGGTCGTATCGGCGGTCGGGCACGAAACCGACGTGACGCTGTGCGATTTTGCCGCCGACGTGCGCGCGCCCACGCCGTCCGCCGCCGCAGAATTGTGCGTGCCAGAGCGCGCGGCGCTGTCGGGCGCGATCGGCGAATTGCGCTTCGCGCTGGACAAGGCGGCGGAGGGGCTGGTCGCGTACAAGGCGGGCGAAGTGGCGCTGCTTCGCGCCGCGCTGCTGGCAAGCTCGCCGCAAGCGTCGCTGCAGCGGGCGCTGCATAGATTACATTTAGCGGAAAACGCGCTGCGCATGCTGACCGTGCAGGCGATCGGAGAGAAGCGCGCCGTCTTTCGCGCGCTTGCCGATAAGCTGACGGCGCTCGGTCCCGCGCAGGCGCTCGCGCGCGGGTACAGCGTGGTCTTGCGCGCGGGAAAGCCCGTCGCAAGCGCCGCCTGCGTGGTGCGCGGCGACGAACTGACGCTGCTGATGGCGGGCGGGCGCGTGCGCGCCATCGCCGAAGCCGTGGAAACGGAGGAAACGGACGTTGGAGCATAACGGATTCGAGAAAAAGCTGGAAGCGCTCGAGGCGCTCGTCAAGAAAATGGAAACGGGCGGGCTGACGCTCGAGGAAACGCTGACCTGCTATGAACAGGGCGTTGCGCTGGAAAAGGAACTGACCGCCGCTCTGGACGGCGCGCAAAAGCGCATGATGGAATTGACGGGCGACGGGCAGCAAAAGCCCATGGACGATATGCCATGACCTACGAAGCGTACAAGCACATCGTGGAGCAAGCCTTGGAAGCCGCCGTGCCGCACGACGTTCCCGCGCCGCTTGCGGACGCTATGCGCTACAGCCTGCTATCGGGCGGCAAGCGCCTGCGCGCGGTGATGCTGCTGGCTTCCTGCGACATGGCGGGCGGCGATATCGAGGCTGCTACGCCGTTTGCCGCCGCGCTCGAAATGCTCCACGCCTATTCGCTCATCCATGATGATTTGCCGATCCTCGATAACGACGACATGCGCCGGGGCAAGCCCTCGTGCCACAAGGCGTTCGGCGAGCCGCTGGCGCTGCTGGCGGGCGACGGGCTGCTGAATCTCGCGTTTGAGACGATGGCGGCGTCCGGGCATCCGCGCGCGCTGCCGGCGTTTGCCGAGATCGCCAAGCGCGCCGGCGTGACGGGCATGATCGCCGGGCAAACGCTCGACGTGCTCATGGAGGGACAGCCGCCCGAGCGCGAGACGGTCGCGTACATCCACGCGCACAAAACCGCCGATTTGTTCATCGGCGCGGTGGCGGCGGGGCTGCTGCTGGCGGGCGCGGACGACGCGCTTGTCGCCGCAGGGCGCGCGTATGCGCTGCATTTCGGCGTTGCGTTCCAGATCATAGACGATCTGCTGGACATCGAGGGCGATGAAGCGCTGCTGGGCAAGACGCTTGGCAAGGACGCGCGCGAGGGAAAAATGACGTGGCCTGCCTGCGTGGGCGTGGAAAACGCGCGCGCGGACGCCGCCGCGCACACCGAGCGCGCCGTTGCCGCGATTTCGCCGTTTTTGGCACGCGGAACTTTTCTCAAAACGCTTGCGCAAAACACCCTTTTGCGCGTACAATAGACGGGTAACTTGCATGGGAAGGAGTGCGGCGGTTGGGCGTACTGGGAGATTTGGCGCGAAACGGCGTGCTGCTTTGCGCGTGTGCGAGCTGGGCGGTCGCGCAGGTGCTGAAAATGCTGATCGCATGGCGCATCGACAAAAAGCTGAACTGGCGGCGCATCTTCGGCATGGGCGGCATGCCGAGCTCGCATACGGCGTTCGTCATCGCGCTCATGCTGTCCACGGGCTTTGCCGAGGGCTTCGATTCCACGGCGTTCGCCATCGCGTTCGCGCTGTTCGCGGTCGTGGTGTACGACGCTATGGGCGTGCGCTATGAAACTGGCAAGCAGGGCAAGGTGCTCAACCAAATCCTGCGCGAGGTGCTCATCGAGGGCAAGCCCATCACCGAGGACACGTTCAAGGAGCTCGTGGGGCATTCGCCGCTCGAGGTGCTCGCGGGCACGTTCATCGGCGTGATCTGCGCGCTTTTGTTCCGATAATACTGACAATACGGAGGGTATCTGCATGGATCAATTCATGGAGGAAGTCGTCACCAAAAAGAACCGGGGCATGGAAGGCGTGCTGTACGCGCTGGCGAACGTCATGATGGTGCTGTCGGCGATCATCGGCTTTTTTATGCTGCAGAACGTCATCATGGGCGTGACGCGGATGTTCGAGACGGGTTTTGATATCACCATTCTGATCAGCGTGCTCATCACGCTCGTGTTCTGCGGCTGCGCGCTACTGCTGTTCCTGCGCAAGGACCGCATCCGCACGGAATATGAGTACACGTTCACCAACGGCTCTCTGGACTTCGCGCAGGTGTATAACAATAAGAAGCGCAAGAACCTCGGCTCGATGACGGTGCGCAACCTTGACGCGTTCGGTAAGGTGTCCTCCGGCAGCTTCCAGCGGTATGTCACCATGCCGGGCATCAAGCGCCTGAACTGGTTCCTCAACCGTGAGGCAGAGCTGTACTACTGCTATTTTACCAAGGATTCCAAGAAGACCATCCTGATTTTTGAGCCGTCCGAGGATTTGGTGGGTATGATTCGCAAGAATCTCGGGCAGGGCGTATACCAAATCAATTAGGCGGAGAAGCATTCGTGTTTTGCTATTTGGACAACGCGGCGACCACGCGCCCCTCTGACGCGGCGGCAAACGCCGCGCTCGCCTGCATGCGGGAAGGGTACTTCAACCCTTCCGCGCTCTATAAACCCGCCATGCTCGCGGAAAAGGCGATGAACGCCTGCCGCGAGGAAATCGCGGCGCTTTTGCATGCCGACCGCGTGACGTTCACATCAGGCGGCACGGAGAGCGATAACCTCGCGATTCGCGGCGGCGTGCGCGCGGGGAGCTTGGTGTTGTATTCCGCGGGCGAGCACCCGGCGGTCGCCGAAACGTGCGCGGCGCACGCGCGGGCGGTCGCGATTCCGTATACGCGCGCGGGTATCGTCGATTTGGACGCGCTGGAAGGGCTGCTGACGACCGATGTAAAGATGCTGTGCGTCATGCAGGTCAACAACGAAACGGGCGCAGTGCAGCCGATTGCCGAGATCGCCAAGCTGCGCGACAAACGCGCGCCCGAGGCGCTGTTGATGGTGGACGGCGTGCAGGGCTTTCTGCGCGTGCCGATGGACATGCGCTGCGGCGTGGATCTATACGCGCTGTCCGGACACAAAATCCACGCGCCCAAGGGCGTCGGCGCGCTCGCGCTGTCCCAGCGGGCGCGGCTGCAAGCGCAGGCGACGGGCGGCGGGCAGGAAGCAAAGCTGCGCTCGGGCACGGAGAACACTCCGGGCATCGCGGCGCTCCGCGCGGCGATCGCGGGCTTCCCGGGCGCGGACGGCATGCGCGCGCTGAAATGCGAATTGTACGACCTGCTGCGCGAAAGCGTTCCGACGCTGTCGCTCAACGGCCCCGACCCGCGCTCGGCAAGCAGCGCGCCGCACATCTTGAATGTGTCGCTGCCGCCCGTGCGCTCGGAAACGATGCTGCACGCGCTGGAAGCGGACGGCGTGATCATCGGCGTGGGTTCGGCGTGCTCCTCGCACGGCAAAAAGCCGAGCGCGACGCTCAAGGCGATGGGCGTTCCGGCGAAGCTCGCGGAATGCGCGCTGCGGTTTTCGCTGTCGCCGTACACCACGCGCGAGGAAATCGCGTTCGCCGCGTCGCGCGTCATACACCACTACGAAATTCTGAAAAAGTTTGAGAGGCGCTGAGCCATGCGAGAGCTGCTGATGGTCCGGTACGGGGAAATCTATCTGAAAGGGCTGAACCGCCCGTATTTTTTGCGCATGCTGGTGGACAGGGTCAAGGAAGCCGTCAAGCCCCTTGGCGGCAGGGTGTGGCTGCATGACGCGCGTATTTTCGTCTGCGACATGACCGACATGGACGCGTGCGTGCGCCGCGTGTGTAAGGTGTTCGGCGTGCATTCGGTCTGCCCGGCGGTCGAAATCGAGAAGGACGATTTCGACGCGCTCTGCGAGCAGGCAGCGGCGGTCATGCGCGATTTGATGGGCACGTTCAAGGTGGTCGCGCGGCGCGCAGACAAACACTATTTCCTCGATTCCCCGCAAATCAACGCCAAGGTCGGCGAATACGTGCTAGAACACGCGGACGGTCGCCTGACGGTCGACGTCAAGCGTCCCGAGCACGAGCTTTCCATCGAAATCCGCGATCAGGCGTACCTCTACGCGCGCGTGTTCATGGGCGCGGGCGGTATGCCGGTGGGCACGGGCGGGCGCGCGGCGCTGCTGCTGTCGGGAGGCATCGACAGCCCGGTGGCAGGCTACATGATCGCCAAGCGCGGCGTGCAGATCAGCGCCGTACATTTCCATTCTTTCCCATATACCTCCGACCGCGCCAAGGAGAAGGTGCTTGATTTAGCGCGCATCCTATCGGAAAGCTGCTGCGGCGTGCGCGTGTATGTCGTACCGTTCACCGACATCCAGATGCAGATTCACGAGCGCTGCCCGGACAACTATACCACGCTGATCATGCGCCGCTGCATGATGCGCATCGCTGCCAAAATCGCCGCGCGCGACGGCGCGCAGGCGCTGATCACCGGCGAATCCATCGGACAGGTCGCCAGCCAGACGATGGGCGCGCTGTGCTGCACAGACGCGGTCGCCGAAATGCCGGTGTTCCGCCCGCTGATCGGCTTTGACAAGATCGACATCATCCGCATCGCGGAACAGATCGGCACGTATGCAACCTCCTGCCTGCCGTATGAGGATTGCTGCACGGTGTTCACGCCGCGTCACCCCGCCACGCACCCCAAGCAGGACAAAATCGCGCTCGCCGAAGGCAAGCTGGACATGGCGTTGCTGGACATCGCGGTGGAGAACGCCGAGGTTGTGGACGTGTAAAAATTGTTTGCTAAATATGATATTGTATGATATGATACATTGATGTATTGCGCGGACGCGCGATGCACAGCACATTGCAGGAGGAAGTCATCCGATGAGCCATACGGTCGAGAAAATTGCCAGCAACAAGGTCAAAATGACATTCACCGTGCCCGCCGAGGAATTCGACGCGGCGCTGCAAAAGACGTACCTGAAAATGCGCGGGCGCATCAACGTTCCGGGCTTCCGCAAGGGCAAAGCGCCCCGCAAGCTGATTGAAAGCATGTACGGCGAGGGCGTGTTCTACGAGGACGCTTTCGATTCGATGTTTGAAAAAATCTATGTCGACGCCATCACCGAGTCCGAGGTGCGTCCGGTCGACCGTCCTTCCGTGGACGTGCAGCAGATGGGCGCTGGGCAGGAGCTTCAGTTCACCGCCGAGGTGTTCGTGCGCCCCGACGTGACGCTGGGCGAGTACAAGGGCGTGGAGGTCGAGAAGCACCAGCACCCCGTGACCGACGAAATGATCGACGAGCGCATTCAGCGCGATGTGGACAAAGCGTCCACGACCGAAGACGTGGAAGGCCGCGCGGTCGAGGCGCAGGACATCGTGAACCTCGATTATGTCGGCACGGTGGACGGCGTGGCGTTTGAAGGCGGCACGGCGCAGGGGCAGACGCTGACGATCGGTTCGGGCGCGTTCATCCCGGGCTTTGAGGAGCAGATGGTCGGTATGGCGATCGGCGAGGAGAAGGACATCACCGTCAAGTTCCCGGACGAATACCACGCCGAGGAGCTCGCTGGCAAGGAAGCCGTGTTCCACGTCAAGGTCAACGGCATCCAGCAGAAGGTCGCGCCCGCGTTGGACGACGACTTTGCCGCCGACGTTTCGGAGTTTGACACGCTCGCGGAATACCGCGAGGGCATCCGCAAGGAATTGCAGGATGTTGCGGACAAGAACGCCGATACGACCATGGAAAACAACCTGATTCAGAAGGTTGTCGACGCCGCCGACTGCGACATTCCCGAAGCCATGATCGAGGACGAAATCGACGACATGGTGCGCGACATGCGCATGCGCATGCAGTATCAGGGCATGCGGTACGAGGATTATCTCAAGTATACCGGGCAGACTGAGGAACAGGTGCGCGAGATGTACAAGTCCGATGCGCAAAACCGCGTCAAAATGCAGCGCGTGTTGGAAGCGATCCGCAAGGAAGAAGCCGTCGAGCCGACCGAGGAAGAAGTGGACGGCGCGATCGCCGAGCAGGCGGAGCGCATGGGGCGCGAGGCGGAAGAGTTCCGCGCGTCGCTCAGCGAGGGGCAGCTTTCCTACATCACCAACATGACCGCGATCAAGAAGGTCGTGGACTTGATCAAGGATTCCGCCAAGGTCACGCTCTGCGCGGGCGAGCACGACCACGCGCACGAATAAACGGCGCGCCGCAATCGTAGAATACAAGGATAGATGGAGGGATAGAGCATGCCGCTGATACCGTATGTCATCGAGAGGACGAACAACGCCGAACGCAGCTACGACATCTATTCGCGCCTTTTGCAGGACAGGATCATCTTCCTGGCGGGCGAGGTGCATGACGAACTGGCGAACTCGATTGTCGCGCAGATGCTCTTCCTGGAAATGGACAACCCCGAGGCGGACATTTCGCTGTATATCAACAGCCCGGGCGGCTCTGTGACAGCTGGCATGGCGATTTTCGATACCATGCAATACATCAAGTCCCCCGTACGCACGGTGTGTCTGGGCATGGCTGCGTCGATGGGCGCGTTCCTGCTGATGGCGGGCACAAAGGGCAAGCGCTTGGCGCTGCCCAACAGCGAAATCATGATCCACCAGCCGCTGGGCGGCGCGCAGGGGCAGGCGACGGACGTCGCCATCCGCGCGGAATGGCTCGTTAAGACCAAGAAAAAGCTCAACGGCATCATGGCGGAGATGACGGGGCAGCCCATCGAGAAGATTGAGAAGGACGTGGAGCGCGACTTTTTCATGTCCGCCGCCGATGCCAAAGCATATGGTATCGTGGATGATATTTTCGAGCCGCGCAAAATATCTGTTTGAGGTGACAAATGCCCAAGGACGATTTCGGTTCTCATAAAACGCATAGCTGCAGCTTCTGCGGGAAAACGCAGGATCAAGTGCGCCGTCTGGTCGCCGGACCGGGCGCGTACATCTGCAACGAGTGTATCCTGCTGTGCCAGGAGATCCTCGCGGACGACCTCGTTCCGCAAGCGGCGTCTTCCTCGCGCGGCGTGGGCGCGATTCCGCTGCCCGCCGACATGAAGCACACGCTCGATGAATACGTCATCGGGCAGGAGCAGGCAAAGCGCGCGCTGTGCGTGGCGGTGTACAACCACTATAAACGCATCTACGCGCCGCAAAGACGCGGCGACGTGGAGCTTGCCAAATCCAACATCCTGATGGTCGGGCCGACCGGCTGCGGGAAAACCTACCTCGCGCAATCGTTGGCGCGTATCCTGAACGTGCCGTTCGCCATCGCGGACGCGACCGCGCTGACCGAGGCGGGGTACGTGGGCGAGGACGTGGAAAACATCCTGCTTCGGTTGATCCAAGCGGCGGACGGCGATATCAAGCTCGCGCAGCAGGGCATCATCTACATCGACGAAATCGACAAGATCGCGCGCAAGGGCGAGAACGTGTCGATCACGCGCGACGTGAGCGGCGAGGGCGTGCAACAGGCGCTGTTGAAGATTCTGGAGGGCACGGTCGCCAGCGTGCCGCCGCAGGGCGGCCGCAAGCACCCGCATCAGGAGTTCATCCAGATCGACACGACCAACATCCTGTTCATCTGCGGCGGCGCGTTCGACGGGCTGATTCCCATCATCCAGCGCCGCACGGGCAAGCGCGAACTTGGTTTTGGCGGGCGGCTGCGCGAGGACGGGCAGGCTGCCGACATGGAAGCGCTGCACGAGCTTCGCCCGGAGGACTTGCTCAAGTTCGGGTTGATTCCCGAGTTCGTCGGTCGTCTGCCGATCGCCGTAACGCTCGACCGGCTGGACGAGGAAGCGCTGGTACGCATCCTGACCGAGCCGCGCAACGCGCTTGTCAAGCAGTACATACGGCTCATGGAATTGGACGGCGTGCGCCTGACGTTCCAAAACGAGGCGCTCCGCGCCATCGCGCATCAGGCGATCGCCAGAAAATCGGGCGCTCGCGGTTTGCGCGCGATCATCGAAACGGCGCTGCTGGACACCATGTTCGAGCTGCCGTCGGCATCGGGCATCGCCGAGTGCGTGATCACCAAAGAGGTCATCGACAAGAACGCGCGCCCCGAGCTGATCCCCGGCGAGCCCATGAAGCGCCCGACGCGCCAGCCCATGAAGGCGGATATCCTTCCGCAGACAGACGTGAGCTGATAGGATTTGTTTCCAGCATGGCACAAACCTCCCCGTCGCAAGCTATCATGGCGCGATGGGGGGTTTTTGTTATGAGCATAGCGCTCTTATTGATTCAGCTTGCGGTCACGGTCGTCATGGGCGTATATTTCGTCACGCAGCTTCGCAAGGAACGGCAGCAGAAGCCGCAAATTAAGCGCGAAAGCGGGCGCGAGATGGAGAACCTCCGGCGCATGCGCGCGATTCGGCTGTCCGAGCCGCTTGCCGAGCGCGTGCGCCCCGCGAGCATGCGCGATATCGTCGGGCAGGAGGATGGCATTCGTTCGCTCATGGCGATTTTGTGCGGCAAGCATCCGCAGCACGTCTTGATTTATGGACCGCCCGGCGTGGGGAAGACGTGCGCCGCGCGGCTGGTGCTCGAGGCGGCGAAAAAGAGCGCGGACACGCCCTTTCGCGAGAACGCGCCGTTCATCGAGATGGACGCGACGTGCGTACGCTTTGACGAGCGCGCGATTGCAGACCCGTTGATTGGCAGCGTGCACGACCCCATCTATCAGGGCGCGGGGCAGCTTGGCGCGCAGGGCATTCCGCAGCCCAAGCCCGGCGCGGTTTCGCGCGCGCACGGCGGCGTGCTGTTTCTGGACGAAATCGGCGAGATGCACCCCATCCAGATGAACAAGCTGCTCAAAGTGCTCGAGGACAGAAAGGTGATGTTCGAGTCGGCGTACTATCATCCCGACGACGCGGGCATTCCAAGGCACATCCACGAAATTTTCAAGATGGGCATGCCCGCCGACTTCCGGCTGGTCGGCGCGACGACCAGAAGCCCGGAGGACATGCCGCCCGCGCTGCGTTCACGGTGTATGGAGATCTTTTTCCGCGATTTGACGCAGGACGAGGTTTCGGGCATCGCGCGCAACGCGGCGACACGCGCGGGGTTTGAGATGGACGAGGACACCGCGCGCTTCGCGGGGCGCTTCGCCGCATGCGGGCGCGACGCTGTGAACATGGTGCAGATGGCGGCGGGCGTGGCGCAGATGGACGGCAGGCAGGCGATACTGCGCGAGGACATGGAGTGGGTCGTGCAGTCCGGGCATTACGCGCCGAGGCAAAAGACGCTCGCCGCGCGCGAAAGCCGCGTGGGCGCGGTGCACGCGCTGGCGGTGTCGGGCGCGCGGCAGGGCACGGTCATGGACATCGAGGCGGTGTGCGTGCCGGGCAGCGGCAGGCTGCTGGCAACCGGCGTGGTGGACGAGGAGGAGCTGGGCGCGGGCGCGCGCACGCTGCGCAGGCAGTCCACCGCGCGCGGCGCGTGCGCGAACGTGGCGACGCTGCTGCGCGGCATGAAGCTGCTGCCCGCAGATGTGGACGTGCACATCAATTTCCCGGGCGGCGCGCCGGTCGACGGGCCTTCGGCGGGCGTTGCCATCGCGCTGGCGGCGGTCAGCGCGCTGAGCGGGCGCGCGGTGGACGGCGAAAGCGCGGTCACGGGCGAAATCTCGCTGCAGGGGCGCGTGATGCCGGTAGGCGGCGTGCCCCTCAAGGTGGAGGCGGCGAAAAACGCGGGGCTTACGCGCGTGCTTGTGCCGAAGGAAGATTACCTGAAACGCTTTACCGATTGCGGCATCATTGTGTCGCCCGTCGAGAAATTTTCGCAGGCGATAGACGCTATGCTGCTGCCAACCGAAGCTGTACAAACGCGTGAAAGCGCCGTCGCGCCCGCCGCGCAGCCGCTTGCGGCGGCGGGAAAATGAAATCGTCGGCGGCACGTTTACTTTCTTGACAGCTTCCGGTATAATGAATACGCACTCATGATTCATGGAGGATGGCATGGCAAAACGTAGGGTCAACCCGCTGACGATCCGCATTCCTTTGATGCCCCTGCGCGGGCTGATGGTCTTTCCGCATATGGTGCTGCATTTCGACGTTGGCCGCGCGCGCAGCGTGGCGGCGCTGGAGAACGCCATGCTCGAGGGGCAGCGCATTTTTTTGGTCGCGCAGCTCGACGGCGACATGGAGGAGCCTATGGTCGAGGATCTGTGCCGCGTGGGCACGGTGGCGCTCATCAAGCAGGTGCTCAACCTCCCGGGCGACAGCATCCGCGTGCTGGTCGAGGGCGAATACCGCGCGCAGCTGCTGGCGGTCGTCGAGGAAGAGCCGTTCTGGCTGGCGGACGTGAAACGCATGCGCGCGCGCGCGCCCATCAACTCGCCCGAGTTTCAGGCGCTGGTGCGCACGGCGCACGACTTTTTTGAGGAATACGCGCACGCGACGATGCGCGTGTCGGGCGAGACGCTGCGCTCGGTCGGCGAGGTGGAAAAGCCCGATCAACTGGCGGACATCATCGCCGCCAACGTGCTCACGCGCTTGGAGGACAGGCAGGCGGTGCTCGAGGAAATCGACGTGGCGGCGCGGCTGGAAACGCTGTGCGGCATCCTCGCGCGCGAAATCGAGATGTCCGCCATCGAAAAGCAGGTGCAGTCGCGCATCAAAAAGCAAATCGAGAAAAATCAGAAGGATTATTACCTGCGCGAGCAAATCAAGGCGATTCAGGTCGAGCTTGGCGACAAGGAGGACACCGACACCGACGATTTGCAGGAGCGCCTGAAAACCACGCCGCTGAACGACGAGGCGCGCGAAAAGGCGACGCGCGAGATCGAACGCCTGTCGCACATGGCGCCCGGCACGCCCGAGGTCAACGTCGCCAGAACGTATGTCGAGTGGATCCTCGATTTGCCGTGGGGCAAGACGACGACCGACAACCTCGACCTCAAACGCGCGCGCCGCATCTTGGACGAAGATCATTACGGCATGGCGCATGTCAAGGAGCGCATCATCGAATACCTCGCCGTGCGCAGGATGAAACAGGAAACGACGCAGGACGGCAACCTCAAAGGGCCCATCCTGTGCTTCGTCGGCCCTCCGGGCGTTGGGAAAACGTCCATCGTGCGCGCTATCGCGCGCGCGGTCGGCAGGAAGTTTTTGCAGATGTCGCTGGGCGGCGTGCGCGACGAGGCGGAGATTCGCGGACACAGGCGGACGTACATCGGCGCGATCCCCGGGCGCATCATCTCCGGGCTCAAGCAGGCGGGCACGATGAACCCGGTGTTCCTGTTTGACGAAATCGACAAAATGAGCCACGACTTTCGCGGCGACCCGGCGAGCGCCATGCTCGAGGTGCTGGACGGCGAGCAGAACAACGCCTTCCGTGACCACTACATGGAGCTGCCGTTCGATTTGTCGAACGTCATGTTCATCACGACCGCGAACACGCAGGAAAGCATTCCCGCGCCGCTGCTGGACAGAATGGAAATCATTGAAGTCCCCAGCTATACGGAAGAAGAAAAGCTGCACATCGCCACGCGCCACCTGCTGCCTAAGCAAATCAAGGAACACGGCTTGCCCGCGCGCAGCGTGCGCCTGCGCGAGGACGTGATGAAGACCGTCATCGAGGGCTATACGCGCGAAGCGGGTGTGCGCGTGCTGTCGCGGACGCTGGCGCGCGTGGTGCGCAAGGCGGCGGTGGATATGCTCGAGCACGAGCAAAAGACCGTGACCGTCACGCAAAAGCTCCTGCACGACTATCTCGGCGCGGTCAAGTACATGCGCGATTTGCCCGAGAAAGAGCCGCGCGTCGGCGTGGTCAACGGGCTGGCGTATACGGCGGTCGGCGGCGAAACGCTCGCCGTCGAGTGCGCGACGATGGCTGGCTCGGGCGCGCTGTCGCTGACAGGGCAGCTCGGCGACGTAATGAAGGAAAGCGCGCAGGCGGCGCTGTCGTGGGTGCGCGCGCACGCGGAAGCCTATGGGCTCGCGCCCGATTTCCACAAAACGCTCGATATCCACATCCACGTTCCCGAGGGCGCCGTGCCCAAGGACGGGCCTTCGGCGGGTGTGACGATGGCGACGGCGCTGCTTTCGGCGCTGACCGGGCGCGCCGTGCGGCAGGACGTCGCTATGACGGGCGAAATGACGCTGCGCGGACACGTATTGCCCATCGGCGGCGTGAAGGAAAAGGTGCTCGCGGCGTACCGCGCGGGCATCACGACGCTGATTTTGCCGCGCGAGAATCAAAAAGACCTCGAAGAATTGCCCATACACGTGCTGTCTTTGTTCCGCGTTGTGCTGGCGGACACCATCGAGGACGTGCTCGCGCAGGCGCTGTTGCCGAAGGAATAAGATGATGGAAATACAAAAGGCGGCGTTCGTTACCAGCCTCGCGGCGTACGGGGCGTTTTCGGGCATCGGGCTTGCGCAGGTCGCGGTCGCTGGCAAGAGCAACGTCGGCAAAAGCTCGCTCATCAACAGCCTGTGCAGGCGCAATAAGCTCGCCAAAACGTCGGGCACGCCGGGGAAAACGCGGCTGCTCAACGTGTTTTTGCTCAACGACGCGTTTCATCTGGTCGATTTGCCGGGGTACGGCTTCGCCAAGGTGGACAAGAAAGAGAAAGAGCGTTGGGGCGAAATGATGCAGGGGTATTTCGAGCGTGCCGAAACGCTGCGCTTGTGCCTGCACCTCGTCGATATCCGCCACGAGCCGACGCAGGACGACCGCGCCATGAACGCGTTCCTGCTCCAAAGCGGCATCCCGTTCACCGTGGTCGCCACCAAAGCCGACAAGATTTCGCGCGGTGCGCGCCAGCAGCACATCGCGCCCATTTGCCGCGCGCTCGCCGTGCAGCCGTGGGACATCGTCCCGTGGTCGTCCGAAACGGGCGAAGGGCGCAAGGAATTGCTTGCCATATTAGAACAAATGATGCTATAATCAAAGCACAGAAGCTCGATAGGGGGGATCGTACATGATCCATGTGGAGATCGTCACGCCGACGCGCGCGAGGCTGCGCCCCTTTGTGATGCTGCCTTTTTCCCTGTATAAAGACGACGCGAACTGGGTACCGCCGATGCTCGAGCGTCAGTACGGCGTGCTGCTTGGCAGGCGCAATGAGCTGTTCCATAACGGCGTGCAGCGCTTCTTCTTGGTGTATGACGGGGATAAGCCCGTCGCGCGCGTGCTTGCCATCGTGGACGAAACATTGCAGGAAAAGACGGGGTATGTCAGCCTGTTCGAGAGCTATGATAACGTGGACTACGCCAAGGCTGCGCTCGACGCGGCGTGCGCGTTCCTGCGCGAGCGCGGCATGGAGCGCGTGGTGGGTCCCGTACCGCCGACGTACGACCGCTTTTCCAAGGGCATGCTGGTATCGGGGTTCGACGGTCAGCCGGTGCTGTTCAACGCTTACAACCCGCCGTATTACGCCAATTTCTTCAAGCAGTTCGGGTTCACGAAGAACAGAGATTACTTCGCATACTACCTCAACGTGGACGATTTCAAGTCCGACCGTATCGCGCCGCTGGTCGAGCCGGTGCAGAAGCGCTTCGGCTTCACCGTATCGCATATGACCTTGAACGCCGCCACGCTCGACAAAATGGCGCGCGACATGGCGCGCGTGATTCGCGAAGCGTCGCCTGTCGGGCAAACGCCGCCGACCCCTGAAACGCTGCGCAAGGAGCTCAAATCCATGCGCCCGTATTTCTGCCCTGACATGGCGGTGATGGCGTTTGCAGGCGAGCGCCCGATCGGGTTCGTGCTGGGCTATCCGGACTATAACCAAATCATCAAGAAGGCGCGGGGGCGGCTGCTCCCGGGCGCGCTGTTTTACCTGTTTGGCAGGAAGAACATCACGGGCGCGCGTTGCACCATGCAGTACGTCGTGCCCGAGTATCAGAACAAGGCGGTCAACGGCGTGATGCTCCACAAGGCGCTGACGGCGACCAAGCGTCTGGGCGTGCAGTGGATCGAGGGCTCGCCCGTGGACGAAACGAACATCGTGTCGGTCAACAATACCGAAAAGGCGGGCGGAAGCCTGTACAGGGTATACCGCGAATACCAGATGCCGCTGTGAATCCGCTTACTCCGCAGAAATGCCGCCTTCGCGCGGCTTTTTTGTTCCACATCGCGCGCTCGCGCATAGGATGGATTGGAAACGGAGGGATCGTCGTGAGCGAGTTTCAAGACGCGAGAACGCTGGCACTGGACACGGGGGAGGCGGCGCTGCTGCCCGCCATGGTCAAAACGCTGTCGGGCGGCGCGGCGCTGACGGCGGCGCGCGGGTCGATGCAAAGGCTGGAGGGTTCGCGGCTGTCCGGCTTTGTCAGCGTACAGGCGCAGACGCCGTCCAGCGCGAGCATCACGCCGGACACGTTTACCCAACCAGCGCCCGCGCGCGCGGGCAGCGTCGCGGGACGCGCGGTGCTCCGGCAAGTGCGCTGGCGAGGGTAGGACGTCGCATAAAAGCACGGGAGACGCGCTTTTATGCGGTTGCACGGTCTGCTTAGGAATCGTGCCATTCTTTGCGAAGAATGACACGATTCCCCGGGCGGCAGACCGTGTAAGGAAGCAGCCTTTCGGCTGCTCCTCGGGGCGGCAAACCCGCCCCTGCGGAATAGAGTCGAAGGTGCTAGCGCCCTTCGACGCATCCCGCTAGATTACTGAAAATCGCTGACCGCGATTTTTTTCTCGCGTTATCTCGCAAACAGCTCGGTCACATAGACGAACCCCTGCGCGTCGTAGCACACGCCGACGCCGACGCGCGTCCACTGGCTGCCAAGGATGTTGCGCCTGTGCCCGTCGGAGCTCATGAATGCGGCGTGGGCTTTTTCGACCGTTGCGTGGTGCGCGATGTTTTCGCCCACGCTGACGAAGGCGTAGCCGTTTTCTTTGAGCATGTCTGCCGCCGAGCCATAGACGGGCGAGGTATGCGCAAAGTAGTTATTGTTCAGGAAATCGCAGGATTTCAGGCGCGCGAGGCGGCTGAGTTCCTCGTCCACCGGCAGTTCCGAGAGCCCGTTGGCGGCGCGTTCCTGATTGATGAAATTTACCGTAGATTGTTCTTGCATTGAGAGGGAAACCATAGTATAATCCCCATTGCCGCCAGACGCAGGCGTTTTGGTCGGCGCGGCGGTCGGCTTCGGCGCTTGCGTCGGCTGCGGGATCGCCGTGGGCTGCGGGATCGCCGTGGGCTGCGGTGCTATCGTGGGCTGCGGCGCGGCGGACGGCTGGGGGACGGACGTGCTCTGACAGAGCTGGCAGGTCGGGCAGGAAGCACAGTCGTTCGCGGTTTGGCAATTTGCGCATCCGGCGGGGCAAGCGGTGTTACAGTTTGTCTCCTGCCTGTACGGCCAGCCGGAGAAGCCGAATTGCGAGGTCGGCGAGTCGGCGTGCGCGGACGTGGCGCACAGCGTCAACGTCAGGATGGCGAGCAGGAGCATTCGTGCGATGTGTGTACGTTTCATGCAATCATCCTCCGTGTTTCATAAGTGTTACGAATTCGTAACAATATCGTAATAACATTCCCGGTAAATGTCAACCGAACTGCCAAATCTCTGCCATGGGAAATTTTGGCTATCTGAATGGGGGAAACGCTATGCCGTTGGTGAAATGCCCGCGCTGCGAACTGAACTATATGGACGAAGGCGAGAAATACTGCAAGGTCTGCCGGCGCGAGCTCAAGGGAGAGCAGCCGCGCGAGGAGTTCGAGATGTGCACGGTGTGCAACGAAGCGCCCGCGCTTCCGGGCAAGGACGTGTGCTTGTTCTGCCTCAAGGAAATGAGCGGCACGCTCGTGAGTACGGACGCGGACGACCCCGTGACGGCGGTGGACGAGGCGACGCTGTCGATCGATCCGGTATCGACGATGGACGAGATCATTCCCGAGATCGAGGAGAGCATCCCCGCGCGCGAGTATGACGAAATGGAAGGCGACCTGTCGCTGAACATGCTGGGCGAGGAAGAGGAAGCGGCGGACGGCGAAGACGAGGACGAGGACGATCAGTAATCAAACCGAGAACATCCGAATATTCGCAATCAGCGATCTGCACCTCCCGGGCGGTCATGAAAAGCCTATGGAGGTGTTTGGCGAACAATGGGCGGGGCATTTTGAGCGTATCTGTCAGGATTGGCGCGACAGGGTGCGCGATGCGGACATCGTGCTCATCCCCGGCGACATTAGCTGGGCGATGCGCATAGACGCGGCGATGCCCGACCTTGCCGCCATCGGCGCGCTGCCCGGGAAAAAGGTGCTGCTGCGCGGCAACCATGATTACTGGTGGTGCGGCATATCGCGGCTGCGGCAGACGCTTCCCGAGGGCATGTACGCAGTGCAAAACGACGCGCTGGCGCTGCCGGGCGCGGTGGTCTGCGGCACGCGCGGCTGGGTTGCGGGCGGCGACGACGAGGACGCGCATATTTACAGGCGCGAATTGCTGCGGCTCGAAATGTCGCTGCAGACCGCCCGAAAACGCGCGGTTGACGCGCCGCTGATCGTCATGACGCACTTTCCGCCGCTGTTTGAGGATGGCGCGGATACCGACGTGACGCGGTTGATTGCAAAGTACCGGGCGAGCGCGGTGGTATACGGGCATCTGCACGGCGCGGCGCTCAAATCGGCGTTCAATGGCATGAAGGACGGCATACCCTATGCGTGCGTGTCGTGCGACGGTTTGGGGTTCATGCTGCACGAGCTGACTCTGTAAAGTGGCGCGCGCGCCCATCCGCGTGCGGGCGGACGGCATTCAAACGGCGTTTTGCATGCTCTCCCGCGTTTTTCGGGGTGACGATGCCCTGTTTGTGGCGATGGACACATTCCCCTAAAACGCAGAAAAATGTGCCGGGAACCGGGATTCTCCCCAAAGGATTTGCTTTTTCCCGTGCGCAAAAAAACGTGAATACATACAGAAAATCCATTAATGTCATGTGCATTATGCACATGACTTTTTGCATTTCACTCTTTTGTTCCATACGCGTTCGCCTGCAAGCGAGAACGATTGTTCCTAAAGACTGTGCGATATGCGAACGCGTATTCTTAACAAACTGCATAAAAGAGAACGAACATTCTTGTTCGTGTTCGCCCAAGCGACAACCTCTCTGAATGCCGCACCCAAAGAACCTGAAATGCGTTTGACGTTGCCCGAAAAAAGTGGTAAAAAGGGGTTGTGAATCCCAAATAAGGGTTTTAAACGACGGATATGGCGGTGAAAGCGTGGACGAGATGGATGTGCGTACCGACGGAAGAAGCGAACCGTCTTGTCCCGACGCCATGATGCAATGGCTCGACGGCGGGCTGTTCGGCGCATATCTGCACGCTATCGACGCGAAAGGGCGGCTGATCGTCCCCGTCGCGTTCCGCGAGAGCCTCGGACAGCGGTTCGCCATCGCGCCGACGATGGACTTTCGGGCGATCGCGCTGTACCCGATGTCGGTCTGGAAAGAGCAGCTGATGAAGTTGTTCCGCCTCCGGGACAAAAACATGCAGGTGCAGGAGATCATCGACCATTTCGCCAAGCTCTCGTTCCCCGGCAGCGAAACCGACGTGCAGGGAAGGATCCTCATCCCGCAGCGCATCCGTTCCGTCATGCTGGGCGAGGCGAAGGACGTGGAGATCGGCGGCGCGGGCGACCACATCCGCATCATTTCCGGCGAAACGGCGGCGCTCGGCGATACCGGCTTCCGCGAGAAATATCCCGACGTGCTCGGTTTCCTCGGCGGCATAACCTGAAGCACCCGCACATAAGCAAGAAAGGAGCGCGCATCCATGTCGCTGGCTAGAAACATTGGCTACACCTCTGCCGGACGGCAGGACAGACCGTTTGAGAAGATGGTCGTTCGCGCCAACGTCCGCATCCCCGACAGCGAAGCGGGCGCGGACGAAGCGGCGCAACAGGCGGCGTTCCATGCGCCGTCGGCGGTCAAAAGCAAGGCGCGTAAGCGTCCCACGCTCCCGATGTACATGGCGGTGTTGATTCTGGGGCTGGCAATCTGCATGATTGCCATGGGCGTCGTCGCGAGGAACGCGCAGAAAACGAGCCTTGCCAAAGACATCGACGCGCTGTACACCGAAATCGAAGAAACGCGTAAACGCTGCACCGAGCTCACCGAAGACCTTGCCCGCGCGCGCGATTCCTCGAGCATCTGCTATTACGCCGCGCACACGCTGGGCATGACCGCCGTAGACCCGAGCCAGACGGTGTACATCACCGCGCCCGATACCAGACCCAACGATACGAACGCTCTGGACGTTTCCTTCGCCCAGATGATGGGCAGCAACGCAGGGCGGTAGCGCGGGGGCGCGTCCGCCCGAAACGGGGGAGACGCGCGCATGCGAACGGATTTGAGAATACGCAAGAGGCTCGTTGTGCTGATGCTGGCGCTGCTCATGTTGATGACTGCCGTCTGCGTTCGTATCGCGAGCCTTACGCTCGTCCGGGGCGAGGCGCTGACGGCGCGCGGCGTCAGTCAGTGGACGCGCGAGGGCATCGTGGCGGCGCAGCGCGGCGCGATCACCGACACCAAGGGCGAGGTCGTCGCGCTGTCGGCGACGGCGTACATCGTGACGTGCAATCCCAAGCAGGTCGAGGACGACGCGCTGTTTGCGCGGGTCGTCTCAGAGCTGTTGTCCGTCGACGAGGAAAGCGTGCGCGAGCGCGTGTCGCGCAAGCAGTACGCTTCGGTCATCCTCAAGCGGCAGGTGGACAGGCATGTCGTGGACGGCATCCGGGCGCTCAAGCAAAACGACGCCGACATGGCGCGGCTGCTCAAGGGCGTGGCGTTTTCGCAGGACACGCGCCGCAATTACATCAAGGGCGCGTTTCTGACGCAGGCGCTCGGGCTGACGAACGTTGATTCGGCGGGGCAGTCCGGGCTGGAGAGGCGGTATGACGAGCTGCTCTCGGGCGTGCCGGGTAAGCTGTTGACCGAGGTGGATGCCGCTTCTCGCATGCTGCCGGACGGCAAGACCGCCTACACGCCGCCCGAGGCGGGCGGGACGCTGGTCTTGACGATCGACGCTTCGATTCAGGGGTTCGTCGAGCGCGCGATGCGCGAGTGCATCGCGGTCAACAGCGCCAAGTCCGTCCAGTGCATCGTCATGGACGCGTACACGGGCGCGGTGCTCGCGCTGTGCATGAAGCCCGATTACGACCCCAACGACCCGCCGAGGTACGACACCGCGCTGCTGACCGATCTCATGCGCATCACGACCGTCAGCGACGTGTACGAGCCGGGCTCGACGTTCAAGATCCTCACGGCGGCGGCGGCGCTCGACGCGGGTGTGACCACGCCGGACGACCGCTTCCACTGCGCGGGCTCTATCCGCGTGGACGGCGATACCATCCGCTGCTGGAAAAACTCGCACGGCGCGCAGAGCATGGCGGAGGGGCTGCAAAACAGCTGCAACCCGGTGTTCGTGTCGCTCGCGCTCCGGCTGGGAACGGACACGTTCTACCGCTATCTGCGTGCGTTCGGGCTGGGGGCAAAGACGGGCATCGAGCTTCCGGGCGAGAGCGCGGGGCTGCTCATCAACAGCAAGTATGTCAAGACCGTCGACCTTGCGCGTATCGGCTTTGGGCAGAGCGTCGCGGTCACGCCGCTGCAGATGATCACCGCCGCGTGCGCCGCCGTCAACGGCGGCAGGCTCATGCGTCCCTATATCGTCAAGGAGGAGCTGGACAAGGACGGGAACGTGCTGCGCCGGACGCAGGCGGAAGTCGTGTCCACGCCCATCCGCGAGGAGACCTCGGCGCTCATGCGCCAGCTGCTTGAGTCGGTCGTTACAGACGGCGGCGGCAAGAACGCCGCGATCTCGGGCTACCGCATCGGCGGGAAAACGGGTACGGCGCAGGTCTACAAGGACGGCAGGGTGGCGCGCGACGTGCACATCGGTTCGTTCATCGGCTTCGCGCCCGCCGACAACCCGCGCTTTGCGGTGCTGGTGACGGTCAACGAGGCGATCGTGCCCATCGATTACGGCAGCGTGACCGCCGCGCCGTTCGCCCGGCAGATCATGGAGGATACGCTCGCGTACCTGGGCGTGCCAAAAAATGAGCCCAAGGCGACAGCGCAGCCGGCGGTCTCCGTGCCCGACGTGACCGGGCTTTCCGTCGCCGCGGCGCGGAAAACGCTCGGGGATTTGCGGCTGTCCGGCGAGACCGACGGTGTGTCGGACACGGTGTCCGCGCAAATGCCCGCCCCGGGCGCACAATTGCTTGCAGGCGGCGCGGTTATGCTGTATACTTACGAAGGCTCGCCGGACACACCGGAAACGATGGTGTGTGTACCCGACGTTTCCGGGTTTTCCATCGTCGAGGCGGGCAGGCAGCTTCGGGCGCGCGGATTGACGCTCACGCTTTCGGGCAGCGGGCTTGCCGTCTCCCAAAGCCCTGCGGCGGGCGAGTATGCCGCCGAGGGAAGCGAGGTTGCCGTGACGTTTGAAATCCCCAGATGAAGGAGGATATCCTGTGACTTTATCCGAGCTTGCGCGTGACGCTTCGCAGTATGTGATCGCTCAACATGGCGACGCCGAGATCGCGCAGATCACCATGAACAGCAGGCAGCGCACGCGAAACGGGCTGTTTTTCTGCATCGTCGGCGCGCATGTGGACGCGCACCGCTTCGCGCCGCAGGCGATCGAGAACGGCGCGGTCGCGCTGGTCGTCGAGCGCGCGCTGGATCTGCCCGTTCCGCAGCTTGTGGTTTCGGACTGCCGCGCCGCGCTGTCGCTGATGGCGGGCGCGTTCTACGGGCATCCTGCGCGCGGGATGCGGCTCATCGGCATCACGGGCACGAAGGGCAAGACGACCACCAGTTATTTGACGAAGGCGGTCATGGAGCGCGCGGGGTTCAAGTGCGGCTTGATTGGCACGACGGGCAACATGATCGGCTCGCAATGGATGCAGAGCGAACTGACGACGCCCGATTCCATCGATTTGCAGAGCACGCTGCGCCAGATGGCGGACGCCGGGGTCGAGGTCGTGTGCATGGAGGTGTCGGCGCATGCGCTCGCCATGAAACGGCTGGAAGGGCTGACGTTCGAGGCGGGCTGTTATACGAACCTCTCGCAGGATCACCTCGATTATTTCGGCGATATGGCGCGCTATTTCGAGGCGAAGAAGCAATTTTTCACAAACGGTATGGCGAGAAACGCCGCCGTCAACGGCGACGAACTCACGTCGGACAAGCTGCTGCCCGACCTCGCGATTCCGTTCGTCACCTACGGCATATCGGCGGCGGCGGACGTGATGGCGCGCGATATCGAGATCACGGAGAACGGCGTCGCCTTCACGCTCAAAATGCTCGGCACGCACGAATACCCCGTGCGCATGCAGATGACGGGCATGTTCAACGTTTACAACGCGCTCGCGGCGACCGCCATCGGGCTTGTCATGGGCGTGGAGCCGGAGATCATCACGGGCGCGCTGGAGAGCGTGCGCTCCGTTCCCGGGCGCGCCGAAGTGCTCGACACGCACACGCCCTACAAGGTCATTCTCGATTACTCGCACTCGCCCGACGCGCTCGACAACATCCTCACCGCCGTGCGCGGGTTCACGCGCGGGCGCATGATCGCGCTGTTCGGCTGCGGCGGCGACCGTGACCACGGCAAGCGCCCGATGATGGGCGAGATCGGCGGTAGGCTCGCGGACTTTTCCATCCTCACCAGCGACAACCCGCGCACCGAAGACCCCGATGAGATCCTCACGCAGATCGAGGAGGGCATCAAGCGCACGGGCGGAAAGTACGTCGTCATCGAGAACCGCCGCGAGGCGATTCGGTATGCGCTGTCGATGGGCAAAGAGGGCGACGTGATCGTGCTGGCTGGCAAGGGGCACGAAACGTATCAGGAAATCATGGGCGTGAAGCGCCCGTTCGATGAAAAGGTCGTCGTGCGGGAACTGCTGGACGAAATGCGCAAAGGAGATGCTGCGCAATGATCTATTTGGCGGCGGCGGCGCTGATTGCCTGCGCGTTGATGCTTGTTTTGATGCCGCGTTTTCTGCCATTCCTCCGGAAAATGAAGTTCGGACAGACCATTTACGAGCTTGGACCGAAACATCAGCAGAAGCAGGGTACGCCGAACATGGGCGGCGTGCTCATCGGCGGCGCGACGGTGGTCGCGTCCGTGGCGCTTTCGTTCGCGCAGGGCTGTTTTGCGGAGCTTGCGCCGATGCTGCTGCTCGCGCTCGGCGCGATGGCGATCGGCTTTGCGGACGATTATATCAAGGACGTGAAAAAGCGCCACGACGGGCTGTCTCCTAAGCAGAAAATCGCGGGGCAAGTCGTGATCGGCGCGCTGTTTTCCTACTATTGTCTGCGGCGCTTTGGCAGCGCGGTCGTCATACCGTTTTCGGGCGCGGAATGGAATCTCGGGTATTTCTATATCCCGCTGATGACGCTGCTGGTGATGTTCATGACCAACAGCGCGAATTTGCAGGACGGCGTGGACGGGCTTTTGTCGTCGGTGACGGTCGTCGGCGGCGCGGCGTGGGGGCTGATCGCCTTCTTTATCGCGGTCGCCGCGGGCACGGGCGGGAGCACCGCCGAGGGCTGCCTGTGCTTCGCGCTGGTCGGCGCGTGCGTCGGCTTTCTGCGCTTCAATCGGCATCCCGCGATGATTTTCATGGGCGATACCGGCTCGATGTTCATCGGCGGCGTGATGGTCGGGGTCGCGATGACGCTCAGGCTGCAGTTTTTGCTCATCCCGATTTGCTTTACGATGATCATGTCGTCCGTGTCGGTCATCATGCAGCGGTATTATTACAAGGCGACGCACGGCAAGCGCATCTTCAAAATGTCGCCCATCCACCACCATTTCGAGCTGTGCGGCATGAGCGAGAACGCCATCGTGCGGATGTATTCCGCCGTTACGCTCGCGCTCTCCGTGCTCGCGGTGTGGGCGGCGGGCTGCCTGTATTAACTGGGAGGATTTTCTGACATGCTGGATGTACGGGATAAGAAAGTACTGGTCGTCGGCATGGCGCGAAGCGGCGTGGCGGCGGCGCGTCTGCTCGTCCAAAACGCCGCGCTGCCCGTGCTCTGCGACCAAAAACCGGAAGACGCGTTCGGCGGCGCGCTGGACGATTTGCGCGCGCTGCCGTGCGTATGGCGGCTGGGCGAGGACGGCACGGACGCGCTGGACGGCGTGTCGCTGGTCGTCGTATCGCCCGCCGTGCCGCTCTCCGCGCCCGTCATGCTGGCGGCTGCGGCGCGCGGCGTCCCGGTGATTGGCGAACTGGAGCTGGCGAGCCAGCTTGCAAAAGATGATAACCCGCTTGTCGCCGTCACGGGCACGAACGGCAAGACGACCACGGTGTCGCTGCTGGGCGCGATGTACCGCGAGGCGGGGCGCGTGGCGCACGTCGCGGGCAACGTCGGGTATCCGCTGTCCGCCGCCGCGCTGCTTGCCAAACCGAGCGATACGTTGATTGCCGAGGTGTCGAGCTTTCAGCTCGAAACGATTCGCGATTTCCATCCGCGCGTCGCCGCCGTGCTCAACGTGACGGAGGACCACCTCAACCGCCACGGCACGATGGACGCATACGCCGCGCTCAAACGCCGTATTTTTATCAACCAGACGGAACGCGACATCGCCGTGCTCAACCGCGACGACGCGTTCTGCCGCGACATGGCGCAGGGGCTAGACGCGCAAATCGCGTGGTTCTCCAAAGAACCCGGCGTGACGCAGGGCGCGTGCGTGGAAGACGGGCGCGTGATATTGCGCTGGGGCGGCGAGGAACGCGCCGTCATGGAAGCGCGCGAGATCAGCATCCCCGGTCCGCACAATCTGGAAAACGCGCTCGCCGCCGCGATGGTCGCCTTTGTCGGCGGCGTGCCCGCGCCCGTCATTCGTCACGCGCTGCGCACGTTCGCGGGCGTGGAACACCGCATCGAATTCGTGCGCGAGGCGGGCGGCGCGCGCTATTATAACGACAGCAAGGGCACGAACGCGGACGCGACCATCAAGGCGGTGCAGTCCATGCGCGCGCCGACGGTGCTGATCGCGGGCGGGTATGACAAGCACGTTTCCTTCGACGCGCTGGCGGCGTGCATCAAGGCTTCCGGGCTGATCGCGCGCGTGCTGCTCATCGGGCAGACGGCGCGGCAGATCGCGGACGCGCTGAAGAATGCCGGATTCGCCGACGTCGGATTCTGCGATACGCTCGAAGACGCTGTGCGCGAGGCGGCGCGGCTGTCCGAGCCGGGCGGCAACGTGCTCTTTTCGCCCGCGTGCGCGTCGTTTGACATGTTTGCGGATTACGAGGCGCGCGGACACGCGTTCAAGGAATTGGTCCATCATCTGTAATCACCGCTTTTCTCCCCCGGAAAGGCACCGTGATGACGCAACAGGTCGTCTTGCCAAAGCGCCGCCGCAAACCGGCGGATAAATTGCTGCTGACGGTCGTGCTCCTCTTGCTGATGGCGGGGCTGGTGACGCTGTTTTCCGCGACGTATTACACCGCGCAGGACAGGGGCGACGCTTTCTCCGCCGTGCGCAAGCAATTGCTCGGCGTGTTGATTGGCGGCGTCGCGATGGTCGCGACCTCGCGCATCCCCTACCGTTTCTGGGCGCGGCACAATGTTGCGCTGGGCGCGCTGCTTGCCGCGCTCGCGCTGCTCGCGCTCACGCTCATTCCCGGCATCGGCAGGGAGCTCAACGGCTCGCGCCGCTGGCTGGGCGTGGGCTCGTTTACGTTCCAGCCCAGCGAGCTTGCCAAGTACGCCATGACGCTGTTTCTGGCGCTCGCGCTGGCGGCGCGCGGCAACCGCGTGCGCACGTTTTTTCGCGGCATCGTGCCCGTGCTCGTCGCGCCTTGCGTGATGTTCCTGTTGATTCTGGAGCAGCCCAACCTCTCGACGGCGGGCACGATCCTCATTTCCGCGGCGCTGATGATCATGGTCGCGGGCGCGAAATGGCGGCACATGGCGGTGCTCGGCGCGGGCGGCGCGGCGGCGTTCCTGTATTATGCGTGGAGCGAACCGTACCGCCGCGAGCGCTTGCTGTCCTTTACCGACCCGTTCGCCAAAATGGCGGACGAGGGCTACCAGCTCTCGCAGTCGCTGATCGCCTTCGGTTCGGGCGGGCTGTTCGGCATGGGGCTGGGGCAGGGGCGGCAAAAGTACGCATACCTGCCGTACCCCGAGAGCGACTTTATCTTCGCCATCGTCGGCGAGGATTTCGGGCTGGTCGGCTGCGTGGTCGTGGTGCTGCTGTTTGTGACGCTGCTGCTTGCCGGCATGCGCATCGCGCTCAACTGTGAAGACAAGTTCGGCTGTCTGCTCGCGACCGGTATCATCTGCGTCATCGTCGTGCAGGCGTTCATCAACATGGGCGTGGTCGTGGGCTTGCTGCCGACGACCGGATTGCCGCTGCCGTTCTTCAGCTCGGGCGGCACGTCGCTGTCCATCACGATGGCGGCAATCGGCATCGTGCTCAACATCTCGCGCGACAGCGCCGTGAACCTCGGCTGACACGCACCCTTTTTCGCCTCCGTCATAGCATGAAAGCAAACGGAGGTGACGGTCGTGGAAGGATTCCGCATTCATGGCGGCGAAAAGATACGGGGCGAGGCGCGCGTCGACGCGTCCAAGAACGCCGTGCTGCCAATTCTGGCGGCTTGCATACTGCAAACGGGCGAAACGACGCTCACGGGCTGTCCCGATATCTCGGACATTCGCAGCATGCTGGAGATCCTGACGACGCTCGGATGCCGCGTGCGCTCGGAAAGCGGCGCTGTTACGGTGGACACGCGCGGGCTGACAAGCTGGGAGATGCCGGACGATCTTTCCAAGCGTATTCGCTCCTCGATTTTCCTGTTGGGGCCCATTCTGGGGCGCATGCGCAAGGCGACGGTCACGTATCCGGGCGGCTGCGAGATCGGGCTGCGTCCTATCGACCTGCACTTGGCGGGGCTTCGGCAGCTTGGCGTCGTCATTCAAGAGGAAGGCGGCGTCATCCACTGCGACGGCGCGAACATGCGCGCGGGCGACGTGCACTTTGACTATCCGAGCGTCGGCGCGACGGAAAACGTCATGATGGCGGCGGCGCTGATCCCCGGCAGAACGACGATCTCCAACGCCGCGCGCGAGCCGGAAATCGCCGATCTCCAGCGGTTCATCAACCGCATGGGCGGGCGCGCGTCCGGCGCGGGGGAGCACACCGTCACGGTCGAGGGCGTGCGCGAGCTGCGCGGCGTGCAGTACGCGCCCATCGCCGACAGGATCGTCGCCGGAACGTGGCTTGCTGCCGCGGCGATCACGGGCGGCGAGATAGCGCTCACGGGCGCGCGCCCGGGCGATATGGTGGCGGTGCTCGCCAAGCTGCGCGAGATGGGATGCGAAGTGTCCGCGCAGAAGCGCTTGTTGCGTCTTCGCGCGCCCGCGCGGCTGTCCGCCTTCTCGCAGGTACAGACGCAGCCGTACCCGGGATTCCCGACCGATATGCAGGCGCAGACGCTGGCGCTGGCGACGGTCGCGGAGGGCGCGTCGGTCGTGGTCGAGAACGTGTTCGAGAACCGCTTCGCGCACGTCGGCGACCTCAATAGCATGGGCGCGAACATCCGCCTGAACGGGCGAACCGCGCTCGTGCAGGGCGTGAAAAAGCTGCACGGTATGCGCGTGACCGCCCGCGACCTGCGCGGCGGCGCGGCGTTGGTGCTCGCGGGGCTCGCCGCGCGCGGGGAAACACTGGTCGAAAACGTCGCGGTCATCGATCGCGGATATGAAAAGCCCGAACGGACGCTGCAAGCGCTGGGCGCGTCCATCGAGCGCATTACATTGTAGGGAGGCGCGCATGCAGTATACGCAAGGGAAGGGAGGAGCGCTCCGACGCGGAACGGCGACCATCGTGGCGGTCGTCGTCCTGCTGTTTATCGCGGGACTGCTGCTCAAGGACACCATCTTCCTCATCAAGCGCCAAAACGCGCACGTCGAGGGGCTCGTGCTCTTTTCCGAGGACGAGGTGCTTCAAATCGCGGGCATCGGCGAGAACACGAGCTTCTTTTCGCTGCGGCAGAGCGATATCGCATCGCGCATTGACGCGAACAGATACCTCTCGTTCCTCGGCATGGAAACGCACTTTCCGGACGGCGTGACGCTGCGCGTGCGCGAGCGCGTCGCGTGCGCCAACATGCTGCACCGGGGCATGCAATACATTTTGGACGACGAGGGGTATGTGCTGGAACGCGCGCAGTCCATCCGGATGGACAACGGGCTGATGGCGCTGACGGGCTTTGCGCTGTACAGCGATATGATCCTCGGCGCGCCCGTGCCCTGCCAGCGCCCCGCGCAGCTGGAAACGTATGTCGCGCTGCTCGCCGAGCTTCGCGCGCAGGGGTTTCTCAGCGAAATCGTTGAATTGAACATTACGAGCACGGAAAGCCTATTCATGGTGACCGCGAGCGGCTACACCGTGCATTTGGGCGACGGAAGCGATTTGCGCGCCAAGATCGGCACGGTGCGCGCGGCGATTGAGCAGCGCCAGTTGGAGCAGCTTCCCGCCGGAATTCTGGACGCCGCCAAGCCGGGATTTGCCACCTACAGCCCTGTTGGCATATAATACGGACGCAAGCGGAGGAAAATTCCACAAACTTCAAAAATATTGGTCGTTTTCCTCGATAGACACTTGCCAAATTATCACAAAACAGTTACAATAAGATATCCTAATGGTAATCTGCGCATGGGTCGTATTCCGTTTGGATATGGTATCTAGGGCAGCAGGCTGAACGGGGGATGAAGAGACGATGAAAAGTACGATCACTGCCGTCGATTTTGGGACAAGCAAGATCGTCGCCTTGGTGGCCGAAACCAGCGGTCGGCAGCGCTGCGATATCATCGGCGCGGGGAACGCCGCATACGACGGATACGCCGGGGCGCAGTGGAACTCGCCCGCGCTTGTCAACGAGGCGATCCGCAGCGCCATGCACGAGGCAATCGAACAATCGCATACCAACATCCGTGAAGTCGTCGTCGGCGTGCCGGGCGAGTTTTCCCGGGTGTATACCATCGAAGCCAAGGTCGATTTGCAGGGCGCGGACCCGCACGTGACGCGCAAAGATATCGAGGAATTGCTCGCGCGCGCGACGGGCGAACTGGGCACGATTCCGGGCGTGATCATCCACCGCAGCCCCGCGTG
>CAZEIC010000020.1:34163-35666 GCA_964512175.1 uncultured Oscillospiraceae bacterium
CGACGGCAAAAAGACGCTCGAGCCTATGGACGCGCGCGGCTACGAGCTTCGCGGCATGATATCTTTCGTGGTCGCCGACCAATTTTTTCTGGACGACGTGAGCGAGCGCTTCCGCGCGCTGGGCTTTGAAGTCTCCAGCTTTATGTCCACGCCGACCGGACAAGCCATGCTCTATATCCCCGACGAAGACCGCGACCGCACGGCGCTGCTCATCGACGTGGGTTACTTAAACACCGAGGTCATGGCGGCGGAGGGCGACGCGCTGATTTTCCATCAGGTGCTGCCCATCGGCGGCGGCAATATCGCGGCGGACGTCGCCTACGGGCTGGACGTTCCGCTTGCCTCCGCCGAGCAAATCAAGCGCGCCTATGCCTATGGCACGGTCGCCTCGCAGCCCGACTTCGAGGTGACGGGGCAAAACGGCGCGACCATGACGTTCACGCGCGAGAAGGTCGCCGAGATCCTCGAGCCGCGCGTGGAGGAGATCGCCGACGAAGTGAAAGCCTGCATCGAGCGCTCGGGCGTGCGGCTGGGCAATTGGTCTGTGGTCTACCTTACCGGCGGCGGTCTTGCCATCAACCGCGGCGGCAGGGAGTTTCTGGCGGGCAAGCTCAACCGCACGGTGCGCGAGCTTCCGCGCAAGGCGGTCAAGCTGCAAAGCCCCGCCTATGCCAGCGCGCTGGGGCTGCTCGACCTTGTGATCGACACCATCATGAACACCGGCAATACCGCCTCCGGCGGCATTGGCGCGTTCTTTCGCAATCTTTTCGGCGGCTGACCGCCGGCTGTACGACAGCATTGTTCAATTTTTCGGTGAGATGAGGAGGATACACCATGCTCGAATTCCAGGGTGAACAGCCGTCCTTTGCGTCAATCAAGGTGATCGGGTGCGGCGGAGGCGGGACCAACGCCGTCAACCGCATGGTGGACGCGGGGCTTCGCGGCGTGGATTTTATCGCGATCAACACCGATAGGCAGGCGCTCGCGCTGTCCAACGCCACCACGAAAATCCAAATCGGCGAAAAGCTGACGAAAGGGCTGGGCGCGGGCGCTGTGCCCGACGTCGGTCGCCGCGCGGCGGAAGAGAGCCGCGAGGAGATCGCCGCCGCCGTCAAAGGCGCGGATTTGGTGTTCATCACCGCTGGCATGGGCGGCGGCACGGGTACGGGCGCTGCGCCTATCGTGGCGGAAATTGCGCGCGAGAGCAATTGCCTGACGATCGCCGTCGTCACCAAGCCCTTCCAGTTCGAGGGCAAGCAGCGCATGAAGAATGCGGAGATCGGCATCAACGAGCTAAAGCAGAACGTTGACACGCTGGTGGTCATCCCCAACGACAGGCTGCTGCAAGTCGTCTCCAAGGGCACGACCATGCTCGAAGCGTTCCGCATCGCCGACGATGTGCTTCGCCAAGGCATTCAGGGCATTTCCGACCTCATCGCTCTGCCCGCGCTCATCAACCTCGACTTTGCGGACGTCAAGACCGTCATGGAATCGGGCGGCATG
>CAZEIC010000021.1:0-35217 GCA_964512175.1 uncultured Oscillospiraceae bacterium
TTGACGACTTTTTCCCTTCCCTTGCGGATCAACTGGTTGATCGTGGGCATGGAAGCACCTCCCTGTAAAATATCGGAGCCGGATCTCCCGGAACTCCTCCTATAAAACCCCCGCAACCCCCGGAGGTATATAGTCAGTCTTCGATGACCGCCACCGCGGCGGTCCCCACTTGCAGGCGGCAAGCCCTGCCGAGCGCCGCCATCGTGGGCGTTGTTTCCACCGGAACGCCCGCGGCTTCCGCCGCCTCGGACAGCTCCCTGACGATGCTGGGCGCGGCGTCCTCCGCCAGCAGCACGCGCTTGGCTTCTCCGTTTCGGATGGCGCGCAGCGCCTGCCGCGTGCCCGCCACGCGCCTTGTGCCGGTCGGAATCCCGTCCATGTCGTCACCGCCTTGCAAACAGCACAGAAACGCCGTTGCCCGCATAGTGCAGACAACCATACCATAATAGCACCGCAAAATCGGTCTGTCAATTGTTTTTTCCGGAAATAATGGCGGCGGATGCTTCCGTGAAGGGCACGGGCATCACCGTCATACGCAGCGTCGTCGCGCCGTAAGGTGATAAAAGGCGTTTTTCATGGGAAAGCGGCGTGCATTCGCGCGGCATGTCCTCACACACGCCCGGCTGACCGGGCATCGCGCGCCAATCGACGCGCGCCATGTCCGCCTCGATCTGCACGGGCGGCTGCTCGCGCGAGAAGGGCGCGTCGCCGACAGGGCGCTCCAGCACCTTGAAATCTTCGCCCGCGAAGGCGTACCCCCACGGCGCGTCCGGGAAAAATTCATAATCGCAATACGGGAATTTGCGGAGCACGCCGTTTCGCTCATATTCATGCGTGACCGCGCGCGCGGCAATCGGCAGCGCGAAAAACAGCGCGCCGTACCGCAGGCACGCCATACCGTTCTCCGCCGGCACAAGGCGCGCGTCGAACGTCAGCGCCACGCGCACGATCTCCTCGCCGCACCATGTTTTCTGGATACGGTATACCGTCCCCGGCGTCGCGGGCGCGCCGTCCACCACCGCCGACCGCGCATAGCCCGGGATGCGAACCGCCAGCTCGAACGCGACGGGGCGGGCGCAGGAAACGGTATAGACAAGCGCGCCCCGGAACGGGTACTCGGTGTCGAGCGAGATTTTGACGCGCTCGCCCGCGATCTCGCTCGTCAGCACCGACGGAACAAGCGCCGCGGACAGCACGCCCCGTTCGGTGCGCAGGAACGCCGTCAGCGCGAGCTTGGGGAAGCCCTGACTGAAATTCGCCGTGCAGCAGCCAAAGTCCGGCTCCAGCCCGAAGGTATTCGCGTCGGGGCGGTTCGTGCCAAAGACGGGCGGCTCGCTTTGGATAGCGCACGAAATCTGGTTAAGCGTCTGGTCGTACTGGTGCGTCCACATGTCGGAAGAAACCGTCGCGGGCAGGGCGTTGAATGCCAGCGTTTCGAGCAGATCCAGCCACGCGCCGTCGCCCGTGACGCTCGCCAGCACCTCGCAGGAGTACATCGCCTCGACGATGGAGCACAGCTCCGTCCCCCGGTTGGGGCTTCTCCCGGCGAGGCATTCGTCGCCCTGGATGTGCCCAAGGGGCGAGCCGTGGTGCGCAAGCAGCGTTTCATACATGCGCTTGGCGAAGGCGTTCGGGTCGTCGCCAGACAGCCCGGAAAACACCGCCTCGGACTTGAGCGCCATCATGAGGTTGACGATGTGCGTCTGCTGCTTCCAAACGCCGCGCGCGCAGGGCGCTTGGTCGCGCCAGCAGTCCATCAAGCGCGTATACGACAGCCCCTGCGTCGCGAGCGTCACGGCGAGCGCGCGCATCCATTCCTCGGGGCGATTTTCATAGAGCCATTGCAGCGGGATCAGCGCCTCGAACCACCGGCTCTGCCCCCAGTCAAACAGCGTGTGTGCGCGAAGGTGCACGTCGAGGTTTCGCATGGCGCGGTACACCGCGTCCTCGGCGCGCGCGTCGCCCGAGCATTGACCGTAGACCATCAGCGCCTTGCAGATGAGGAACACCGCCCACACATCGTACCGCGCGCGTTCGTCCTCGGCGCACGGGCACAGCCAGCCGTCTTCGCGCTGCGCGGCAAGGATCGCGTCGATATAGCGCCGCGCGGTCGCGATCAGCTTTTCGTCCTCCAGCAGATAGGCAAGCGGCACGAACCCGTCCAGCCAGTACGGCACGCGCTCCCAGCCCTCGCGGTCGCCGCCGATCCACGCGGAATCACGCACGTCAGGCCAGACATCGGCAAGGTGTCCGGACAGCCCGTCCGCCTGGATGCGAAGCTGCCGCTGGAGCCACCCGGCGGGCTTGAGTTCGCTGTTCGTGAAAAACCGCCATTTGCTCTGATAAATCGCCGTCAATTTGTTTACCCCTTCACCGCGCCCGCCGTCAGCCCGGTCGCCATGTACTTCTGGATGAACCCGAACAGCGCCATCGTCGGCAGGATGGAAATGACCGTGCCCGCCGAGAGCTGCCCCCAGTCGATATCGAACTTGAGGATGAAGCCGTTGAGCGCCACGGGCAGCGTCTTTTTGGCGTTATCGTCCAAGAACATGACAGCCAGATACAGCTCGTTCCACGAGTTGACGAACGCGAAGATGATCGTGGACGCAAGCCCCGGCACGACGATGGGCATCACGACGTTGAACAGCGCGCGCAGCCGCCCGCAGCCGTCGATTTGCGCCGCCTCCTCCAGCGAGCGCGGCACGCCCTCGAAGAACCCGCGCATCGTGACGACCGAGAACGGGATCATCATGTTCGTGTATAATAATACCATCGTACTCAATTTGTTGATCATGCGCATCGCGCCGAGCATCTGGTAAAGCGGCGCGATGATCAGAAACATCGGCACCATCTGCGTGAACAGGAAGAAGAACAAAAGCGCGTTCCTGCCCCGGAACTGATACCGCGCGATCACATACGCCGCGAACATGCCGATGAACACCGCGCAGCAGCCCGCCGACACCGAAACGACCAGCGAATTCATGAAGTAATGCCCGAAAAACTCCTTGCCGATGATCGTCTGGTAATTGATCAGCGACGGCGCTTTGGGCCAGTATTGTATAGGATACGCATAAATATCCGCTTGGCTGGGCTTGATGGAGGTGATCACCATCCAGTAAAACGGGAACAGCGTGATCACCAGAAACAGCGCGAGAAAGAGAAACTTGCAGACGCTTCCGGCAATCCTCGCCGGGGTACGCCGTTTTCCGCCAATACGCGATTTCTTCATCTCTCTACACCTCGCTCGACCGGCTGAAATGCGTGCACTTGAGGTAGACCACCGTGTACACGCTCAAAAACACGATGCAGATCAGCCCGATGGCGCTGCCCATGCCGTAATCCATGCCGCGTATCTTTTCCATCATATAGGAAGTGATGATGTGCGACGAACCGGCGGGCGCGCCCGCCGTCATCGCCTGAATCAGCTCGGGGAAGTTGAAGATCCAGATGACGCGCAGCAGCACCGTCAGCACCAGCACGGGGCGGATGTGCGGGAACGTGATGGCGGTGAACTTGCGAAGCCCGCTCGCGCCGTCCACGTCCGCCGCCTCGTACAGTTCCAGCGGCACGCCCTGCAGCGCCGCCGTGATCATGATGGTAAAAAATGGTATGCCATACCAAATATTGGCGACGATAACGGCGTTGAGCGCGCTGCCGACCTCCGACAGGAAGCCGTACTGCGTCTGCAACACGCCGATTTGAATCAATATATCGTTGATCACGCCCGCGATGCCGTTGAACATCCAGCGCCACATAATGCCGATCACAAAGCCCGAAATCGCCCACGGGAAAAAGATCACGCCCTGATAGACGCGCTTGCCAAAAAAGGGGTTGCGCAGTACCATCGAGAGCACGAACCCAATCGAAAACTGGCACGCCAGCGACACCAGCACCCATTTGAGCGTGTTGAAAAGCGTGTTGTAGAACATGTTGGTGGGCGTATACGCGAACAGCTTTTCAAAGTTGCGCAGCCCGATGAAGCGGATGTTGTTGAGGTTGAACAGCGTGTAATTCTGGAACGCCATGACGATGCCGCGCATCAGCGGATAATACGTGAACATCAGCACAATGAGGATGCTGGGCAGCACCATCAGCAGGATGAACCGCCGCTCCCCCTTGGGATGGACGATGGCGTTGTGATGCTTGCGCATGGCGACGCCCCCTTCCTGATAAGAATAAACAGACGGGGCGGCAAGCCTGCCTCGCCGCCCCGCGCTTCATGCGGTCAACCGCGCTTTACCAGAGCTGACCTTCGTCCTTGTACGCGTCCGTCCAAATCGTGTCCAGATGCGCGAGCAGGTCGTCCGCCGTGATCTGGTCTTTCAGATACTTCTGGAATTCCTGATCGATCTCTTCCTTATAGCTTGCGAACGCCTGATACATCTGCGGGCGCACGGCGTAGGTGAATTTGTCGGGATTGTTCGCCATTTCCATGTAGCAGCCGAACGGACCCTCATTGAAGTACGGGTCTGCGACGGCGCTGGAGTGGATCGGCACGAGCGCGGTCGCCTTGGCATACTTGGTGTTGTTCACGCCGTTGGCGAAGAACAGCAGGAAGTCGGCGGCGATATCGGGGTTCTTGGTGTAGGAGGTCACGCCCCAGCCGCTATAGCCGTTGGGCGACACCGACTGCCCGGAGGGACCCAGCGGCATCGGCGCGGTGCCCCACTGGTCTTCGGTCAACTCCGCCTGACAGGTGGCGATGACTTCGCTGTCCTGAATGAGCATGGCGCAGCTGCCGTTGATGAAGCCCTGCACCATCTCGCTGAACGCCCACGTCACCGAGTCGCTCGGCGAAGCGTCCTGATACAGCGCCTTGTGGTATTCCAGCGCTTCCTTCGCCTCGGGCGTGGTGAAGACCGTCTTGCCGTCCCCGTCCTTGAGGTAGAAAGCGGCGGCGTTGTTGGCGATCTTGTCATACCCCAGCCACGACAGCAGCTCGACCTCGTAATACTGGTTGCCGCCGTTGCCGCCGCGGAAGGCGTAGCCGTACTTGTTCTCGGCGGCGTTCGTCAGCTTCTTGCCGACTTCGAGCATCTCGGCGTAGGTCGTGGGCACGGAAAGCCCGGCCGCCTTGAAGATGTCCTCGCGGTAGAACAGGCAGCGCTGATAGAAGCCCACGGGGAGCATCCACGCCTTGCCGCCGATGAGCGTCATGGAGTCGATCGCCGTCTGCACGAGCGAGTCCTTCTCATCCCATTTGGCGACGTAGTCGTCCAGCGGGATGATCCAGCCGTTGTTGGAGAACATCGTGATCATCTGCTCGCGCACTTCCACGATGTCCGCGTCCTGTTTCGCCATGAGCATCTGCGAGATCTTCGCGTCCGCGCCCTCGAACGGCGGGGAGATGATCTCGATCTTGACGTTGGGGTGCAGCGCCTCGTACTCGTCCGCGATCTCGCGGATGACGGCGGTGCGCGTCTCGCTCGTCAGCGATTCGACCATGCGCAGCGTGACGGTCTCCTCCGCCATGGCGGCGGAAGCCATCGACAGCAGCATGACCGCCGCAAGCAGCACGGCGAGCAGTTTGGAGAATCTTTTCATGGGCGTACCTCTTTCCCAAAATATTTGCATCGGCTCGTCGCCGATAACATCAACGGTAAGCGAACCCCTTTATCTGTCGCGTTGATTATAGCCCATATGCCGAAATTTGTCAATCTTCGCCCGTTATAAACAAACAGGGCGATCGCGCGCGCCCGCCGTCGCCGATCCTCTGAAAAATCGCCGTCTTTTCGTTTTACGGTTTGCAAATCGCGCGGAATCATGTATAATAGAGGCGAGGCTTGTCCGCTTGGGCAACAATGCGCAAGGAGGAATGATCGCCATGAATACGTTTCTGAGCGAGTGGAACGCCAAGGATTTGACGGACGTACCCTTCGGTCCGCTCGGCATCATCGCCATGCCCGGCTGCGAGGAGCTTGGCAACCTGATCAACGCATGGCTGCTCAAATGGCACAATCTTCAGGAAATCCAGGACGAGGAATTCTACACCATCCCGGGCGCGGACCGCGATAACTTCCTCATCAAGGCGTACTGCCCGCGCTTTGGAACGGGCGAAGGCAAGGGCGTTATCAAGGAGAGCGTGCGCGGGTACGACATCTATATCTTGGTTGACGTGTGCGCGTTCAACATCAAATACCGCATGTACGACATGGAAGTGCCCATGTCGCCCGACGACCACTTCCAAGACCTCAAGCGCGTCATCGCCGCCATCGGCGGCAAGGCAAAGCGCGTCAACGTCATCATGCCGATGCTCTACGAAAGCCGCCAGCACAGGCGCACCTCCCGCGAGAGTTTGGACTGCGCGCTGGCGCTGCAGGAGCTGGAACGCATGGGCGTCGCCAACATCATCACCTTCGACGCGCATGACTCGCGCGTGCAAAACGCCATCCCGCTGATCGGCTTTGAAAACGTCATGCCGACCTACCAAATGCTCAAAGCGCTCACGCGCGTGGAAAAAGACCTGCGCATCGACAAAAACAGCATGCTCATCGTCAGCCCGGACGAGGGCGCGGTGCCGCGCAATATCTACTATTCCTCGGTGCTCTCCTTGGACATGGGCATGTTTTACAAGCGCCGCGATTACACGACCATCGTCAACGGGCGCAACCCCATCGTGGCGCACGAGTACCTCGGCGACAACGTCGAGGGCAAGGACATCATCGTGGCGGACGATATCCTGTCCTCCGGCGATTCCATCCTCGACCTCGCGCGCGAGCTCAAGGCGCGCCGCGCCGGGCGCATTTTCGCCATCTGCACGTTCGCGTTCTTCACGGCGGGCATTCAGGACTTCCAGAAGGCATACGAGGATGGCATCATCACGCGCGTCATCGCCACCAACCTCACCTACCGCCGCCCCGAATTAAAGGAAATGCCGTGGTTCGCCGAGGCGGACCTGTCCAAATATATCTCCTACATCATCGCCACGCTCAACCACGACCGTTCGCTGCACGGGCTGCTCAACCCCTACAACCGCATCAAGGCGCTCGTCAAGCGCTATCAGGAGGAGCAGGCGCAGGCGGGGCTGCGGCTCGTATAACATGATGGAAGAACAAAAGCGCGAGGTGATTCCCGCCCCTGAAAAGAAGCCGGCGGGCATCAAGGAGTTTTTCGAGGGCGCGCTGGGGCCCTTCCGCAGCCGCGATCTGTCGCAGGCGGTGGAGGAGTTCACCTCCGAAATGGCGCTGGTCGCCGAGGGATTGAGCGAGGATCAGGAATCGCTGCGGCAGGAAGTCGCGCGCGTGTCGGCGCAGCAGACGATTCTGGAGGAAGCCGAGCTCGAACGCCTGCACGACATCGAGTGCGCCGTACAGGAAAACGCCGATAAGCTCGCGGCGCTGGAAAGCAAGCTGGACAAGCTCGAAAAGCTCGTCGCGGACAAGAAAATCAAGAAGGTCGAGGGCTGGACGGGGCTGATTCGGCAGGCGACGTGGCTGTGCGGCATCCTCGCGGGCGCGTGGATCATCGTGACCGTCATACAGTTTTTTCAGTGACGAATCGGAGGCTGAACATGCCGGGATACCGGGATTTGGTGCAAAAATATCAGAAGCGCAAGCGCGACACGCTGGTGGACGTGGTGACGACCGGGCTGTCCTTTGCCGACGACGTGGCGGTGGATATGACGATGATGGAGAACAGCGGGCTGCTGTCGGACATCGCGGACGCCGCTTCCGCCGCGCTGCCGTTCGCGGTCATCGCCGTCACGGAGGGCGGCAAGGTGCTCTTTGGCAAGAAAACGGGGCTGGCGGGCGCGCAGGACGCGACGTTTCGCATGGTCAAAACGGGCGCGGCAATGGGCGCGGGCGCGGCTGCCGCGGCGCTCGGCGCGCCGCTGCTGGCGACCGTCCCCGTCGCCATGTCGGTGCGCGCGCTGCTGGATAAGTATAAGAGCCGTTCTATGACGAGCGTTCGCGTGGATAGGCGCGCCGAGCGCCTGCGCAGCATCCGCGACAGGCTGTCGCAACGGCGCGGGGTGGCGGGGTTATAACGCGCAAAGTGGAGACTGGCGCGCGAAACCACGCGTTGTATACACGTTCTGTGGCGATATCGTGCCAAATCAACGCCAATTCTATCATATTTATGGGGATTGTCGGAAATGGAGGGCTAGCGCATGCCGATACTGAGCTTGTTTTTTGGCATCATCATCCGCATGTACAGCGAACCGAGCGGAAAACATCATGCACCGCATATCCACGCGGAGTACCAAGGCGAGGAAGCCGTTATCGCCTTGGACGGAACGGTTCTTTCCGGAGGAATAAAGCCGGATAGACTGCGTATGGTACAAGTGTGGATCGATATTCACCGTGAAGATCTGGAAGCAAACTGGAAGTTGTTGTCCGCCGGGGAACGGTATTTCCGCATCGACCCGCTTCGGTGAGGAGGTCGCCGCATGAACGCCGCCAGACCGCGCGCTGTCGCCGTACAGCCGACAGACGATTACTGCCTGCTCGTCACGTTTGACAACGACGAGCGCAGGCTGTTTGACGTAAAACCGTACCTACGCGGCGAATGGTTCTCGCAGCTTCGTCAGCCCGAAGTCTTTCGCGCCGTGCGCGTCGCGGGGCTGTCGGTGGAATGGCCGGACGGGCAGGACATCTGCCCTGACTGTTTGTATACGGAAAGCAAGCCCATACGGGCATCATAAGGTATTATCAATCCTCCGGCGTGACGATGAGCATGTCTTCCTCGCGGAACGTTACGCTTTTGATATACGCCTTGGGCGCGTCGTCCACCAGATACGTCACGACGACGATCTCGCCGCTAGGCAATTGCGCCGCGCCCGTATACCCGATGTCCGAGCGCGAGGAACGGTCGAAAAACAGCGGCATGATGCGCGCCCACTGCTCGCGGCGATTGGACGCGAGCATGCTCTCGTCGTCGGTCAGCGCGGCGAAGGCGTTCTGCGTCCACGCGCCGAGCCAGCCCTTGCCGCCCTGCATAAAACGATACGTAATGAGCACGCCGCCGCTTTGAAGGCGCAGGCACGTCGGGCGGTGCAGCCCGGGCAGCGGCATGCGGTGCGCCGGCTCCCATGTGCGCCCGCCGTCGCGCGAGAGCGCCTTATAGCCGTCGTAGCCCTCGGCGCTGTTTTCGCGCATCACGCAGGCGAGCGCGCCGTCCTTGAGCCACATCAGGCTCGGTTCGCACAGCCACAGCCCCGGCACGCTTGCGACGACGGTCGCCTGCGACCACGTTTGCCCGTCGTCCGCGCTTTCGTACAAAATGACCTCCTCGCGCGGCGCTTCCTTGCCCGGGCGCTGAGCGCAAAGCAGCAGCCTGCCGTCTTTAGCGCGCGTGAGCTTGTCGGGCATCAGCCCCGCAAGCGCGAGATGCCGGGGGCGCGACCACGTTTCGCCCTCGTCCTCGCTGTATGCCAGCAAAAACCCGCCCTTGCCGCTCGCGTCGAACGCGCCGCACACCAGCGCGATACGCCCGTCGAGCCACGAGATGCGCGCGCAGTCGCACTGTCCCCCGAAATCGCCCGCGTCGACGCGCCGCCTGCTCGACCACGTTTGCCCGCCATCGTCGGAATATCGGCAGGCAAGCCGCGAAAACGCGCGCGGCGCATGCCGGTCGCACTCGGTATACACGCAGACCAACCGCCCGCTTGGCGTGATCAGCAGGTCGGGAAACGCCTCGGTGATCGTGTCGTCGCGGCTGACGATGGCATAACGCAGCATTTCTTTATACCCCCGATTTCTCTTTCATGAATTGCGCGTCCTCCGCGCCGATATCCCGGCTGGAGTACCGCGCGGCGTCGTAAATGTCCGCCATGCGCGGCGCGGCGTCGGGCGGAACGGGCAGCGCGCCCGATGACAGCAGCTCGCGCGCCGTGCGCGACGCGGGCGCTCCGGGCTTGCGCTTTTTGAGCGTCTGGAACGCGCGGCGCACGCGGGCGCGGCTGTCCAGAGCCGACCACGGCAGCGGCTTTTCCCTGCGCGCAACGAGCTTGCGCGCCTTTTCGCGCGCCGCCGCCGCGACCTCGCCCCAGTCAAACAGGCTTTCGACCGTGTCCTCATAGCTTTCGCCGACGCGCGCGGCGTAGGCGCGCAGCAGCGAAAGCAGCTTGATCAGCAGCTTTTTGAGCTTCTTCCCCAAGAACCAGAGCGCCAGCAGCGCGAGCGCGACGCACGCGGCAAGCGCGAGATACTTGGCGATCTGCTCCAGAATGCGCGCCAGCGCGCTTGGCTCGCCCGCCTCCAGCCCCATCCCCTGCATGCCGCCGCCCCCGCCCTCGCCGGGCGGCGATTGCTCGGGCATGAAGGACGACAGGAAATCGATGATGGCGGCGACGACGCGCAGCACCAGCTCCCATGCCTTGGCAAGCGCGGCGCGCACAGCGCCCAGGTTCGCGATGATCAGCGCGAGCGCCGCCAGCAGCAGCGCCGCCAGCCGATTGCGGGAGGACAGCCTACGCGGGGGATCGCCGCCGCCCACGCCGTCGCGCACGGTCGCAGAATTCAGCCCCAGCAGCATGCACACGAAAAACACGATGAACGCGACGCGCAGCGCGCCGTCCGCCGCGGGCAGAAGCATCAGCCGCGATGCGACGCGCGACGCAAGGTGCAGCCCAGCGCACCAGTACCAGAAGGATTCCGCGTACACGCGCCCGTCGGGACGCGAAAGCGCCGGCAGCGGCAGCAGCGCGAGCAAGGCGCAGGGCGGCAGCACCGCGAGCGCGGGCAAGCCCAGACGCGGCAGGAAAATCAGCGTGTACAGCCCCGAAAGCGCCGCGCAGGCGGCAAGCGCCACGGGCAGCCGCTTCCGGGCGGGCAGCAGCGCGCAAGGCGCCGACATGGCAAGAAAGAGCGCGGGCGGCGCGAGCATCACGGCGGGCGCGCCCGGCATGAGCCACGCGCCCAGCAGCAGGAACACGGGGCTCACGCCCAGCAGCAGGTTGCCGACCGCGATCAGCTTTCGCGAAAGCAGCTTCATACCGCCGCCTCCTTCCCGAGCACCTGCATGCGCACGGTGTTCCCCATGTACCGCAGCGCGGCGAGACGCTCCTGAATCGCCGGGCTGTCGTAGGCGGAAAAGACGAGGATGTCCATGCCCGAGAGGTTGCCAAGGTCGGACAGAAACACCGGGAAGCTCTTTTGCCGCTTGATTTTGAGCGACGCGAGCGCCGACAGCAGCTCTGTTTCGCGCTCGGCGCTCCGTGCGGGCAGCAGGCACGCGCACGCGCTGTCGCCCAGCAGCGGCATGTTCGCCGCGAACCCCGCCTCCACGCCGCCGCGCAGCGCCAGCACGCAGACCGTCGCCGCCAGCGATATCGCGTACTCGATCGGCGCTTGCTCGTATTCCATCAAATCGCCCCACTGCGCCTCGGTCAGCTGGCAATTGATAATCGTTAGCAGCTTCGGCGACGCGGTAAAATCGCGCGTTTTGACCTGCAATTGACCCATGCGCGCCGACGCCGCCCAGTGCACGTCGCGCGCCTGATCGCCCGCGCGGTAGGGGCGGATGCCGCTGACGAGGAACGGGTCGGGCACGATCCAGCGCTTGACGAGCAGCTCGCCCTGCCAGCGCGAGGACGGCATGCCGGGCGCGTCGTCCGGCAGCAATCGCGGATAGACATACAGCCGCGCGCCCGCGTCGATATCGCGCGAAATCAGGCACGCGCCCAGCAAATCGCCCAGCGTCATGGCGGCGTGCGAGAGCGTGTACAGCCCGCGCTTTCGCGCGGTGATGTGGTGGCGGCGCGTCACCTGCGAGTAGGGCAGGAAGGAAAACACGCTGCGGTGATAGCGCTCGCCGTCGCCCGAAATCTCCATTTCTTCCTTGGTCTTGAACAAAAACGACGGCGGCATTTTGCTTTCCAAGCGCACCCACGGCAAAAACAGCAGCTTTTTGTTGCGGATGACCTCGACCAAGTCCAGCGTGTCGCCCTCGAACACCGCGTCCTTGGAAAAAAAGCGTCTGTAATCCAGCCCGCGAAAGCCGAACCTTCGCAGGAGGAAGCTCTGGACGAGCGTGAGCGCAAGCAGCGCGATCAGCAGGAAAACGACGTCCATGCCTTATACGCTCTCGGTCGGCACGGGCGTTTCCTCGACCGCCTGCGAAACAAGCTGCTCGGACGCGCCCGCGCGCCCGTACATGCCGCGCACGACGACGCGGTGCGCCAGCACCGGCACGCACAGCCTTTTCACGTCGTCCGGCGTGACGAATGCGCGCCCGCGCACCAGCGCCAGCGCCTGCGACGCGCGCATGAGCGCGAGCATGCCGCGCGGGCTCACGCCCAGCTGCGTCTGCTCGAACTGGCGCGTGCGCTCGCACACGGCGGCGATGTACGCGAGGATCGGCTCGGACACCTCGATATCGAGGCACGCTTTTTGCGCCGCGACCAGCTCTTCCTTGGTCGCGATGGGCGAAAGCGACGACAGCGGGTCGTCGCGCAGAAAACGCGACAGGATGCGCACGGCCTCGGCGGTATCGGGATAGCCCAGCTTCACGCGCATCAGAAAACGGTCCAGCTGCGCTTCTGGCAGCGGGAACGTGCCTTGGATCTCGATCGGGTTTTGCGTGGCGATGACAAGGAACGGCGCAGAAAGCGCGCGCGTCACGCCGCCCTCCGTCACCTGCCTCTCTTCCATGCACTCCAGCAGCGCCGACTGCGTTCGCGGCGTGGCGCGGTTGATTTCGTCCGCGAGCAGCACGTTGGTGAACACAGGTCCGGGCTGGAACTCGAACTCGCCCGTGTTTTGCATGAAGATGCGCATGCCGGTCACGTCGGCGGGCAGCAAATCGGGCGTGAACTGGATGCGCGAGAACGCGCAGTCCAGCGAGCGCGCGAGCGATTTTGCCAGCACCGTCTTGCCCGTTCCGGGCACGTCCTCCAGCAGTACGTGTCCGCGCGCGATCAACGCCGCAAGCAAAAGCTCCAGTTCCTGCTCCTTGCCGACGATGACCTTGGCGATGTTCTCCCGCACGCGGGCGGCGATACTCTCCATCTTCATAGCGTCTCTCCTGACTTATCGTTCATGCCGCGCCATTTCGAGCATGCGCGGAAAAGCGTGCTCAAACAGCGCCTTGTAGCTCTCGCAAAAGACGTTGCGTCCGGGCGCGCCGCTTACAAACGGCTCGCGGTGGCGGCGGCAGCCGCCCCGGCACAGCGCGCGATATCGGCACGCCTTACACCCCTCGTCCTCATGCCGCGAAACTTCGATGAACCTGTCCGCGACCGCGGACTTGGCAAGCCGCGCGAGCGAATGCTCGCGGATGTTCCCCATGCGCCACTCGTCGAGCACGTAGAAATCGCACGGGTACACGCCGCCGTCCGCTTCGATCACGAAATTGTGCTGGCACGCGCCCTGCATGCCGCACGCCTCGGGCAATTCCCCGCGCAGGCGCAGGATGTAGTTGTCAAAATCGCGCACGCTGACGTACGCGCCCGCCCGCCACGCGTCGTAATACTGATCGAACAGCGTTTTGAGGAATTCGCCGTAATCGCGCGCCGAAAGCGCGTGCGCGCCGCGCTCGCCCGAAAGCGCGTCCAGACACGGGATGAACTGCAAGTATCGGTATTCGCGCAGCGCGTCGAACACGCGCGCGGGCGCTCGCGCGACGCTTGCCGACACCACGCACAGGATGTTGAACTCCGCGCCGTGCTTTTGCATGCGCCGCGCGGCATCCCGCACGCGCGCGTATGTGCCCTGCAAGCGCGCGTCCTTGCGCAGCGCGTCGTGGATGTCCTCCGTTCCGTCCATCGACAGCCCGGTGAGGAAGCCGTTTTGCGCGAGGAATGCGCAGAACGCGTCGTCAAGCAGCAGCCCGTTGGTTTGCAGGGCGTTTTGCACGCGCAGTCCGCGCGCGTTGTACTTTCTTTCGAGTTCGACGACCGTCTGAAAGAAGGGCAGCCCCGCCAGCGTCGGCTCGCCGCCCTGAAACGCGAAGGAAACAAAGCCGTCGGCAAACTGGAATGCGCGGCGGATCAGCGCTTCCAGCGTGTCCTTCTGCATCACGCCGAAGGAGCGCGACAGCCTGTGCTCCGACACGTCCGCATAGAAACAGTATGCGCACGCCATGTTGCACAGGCTGGACGCGGGCTTGACCAGTAGCGTAATGGGCGGCATTACGCGATCTCGACCGTCACGCGGACGGTCGCGCCCGGGTGTTCGGGCAGGGGCACGGTCCGCCCCGCAACGGGATTGCCGTCCACGGTCAGCGCAATCTTCCCCTTTTCGCCGCCCGCGCGGTTATGAATGGCGATTTCATATGTGCTGCCCCGGAACTTGCGCGTCATCCGGACGCTCTGGATGCTCGCGGGCAGGCACGGGTCGAGCGTCAGCCCGTCAAACCCCGGCTTCACGCCGAGGATCGCCTGCGACACCGCGTAGAAATACCACGCCGCCGTGCCCGTCAGGAAGCTGTTGCGCGCCTCGCCCGGGGTGTAGGAGGCAGCGCCGTTGATCGTCTGCGAATACACATACGGCTCTGTGCGGTGCAATTTCTGGTCGCGGATGTTGGCGGGCGAGGTGCGCGCGTACACGTCGTAGGCGCGGTCGCCGTGCCCGAGCGCCGTTTCGGCGATGACGATCCACGGGTTGTTGTGGCAGAAGACAGAGCCGTTTTCCTTGTATCCCGGCGGATAGCTGGAGATTTCGCCGAGGTTGAGGCGATAGGTGGTGTACGGCGGCGCGTTGAGCATCACGCCGTGCTCGAACAGAAGATATTTGCGCGTCGCGTCAAGCGCCTTTTGCGCCATGCCGTTGTCAAGACCCACGCCCGCCATCACGCACATGCCTTGCGGCTCGATGAAAATCTTGCCCTCGTCGCATTCCGCTGAACCCACCTTGTCGCCGTTCGCGTCGTAGGCGCGCAGGAACCATTCCCCGTCCCAGCCGAAGCGCTCGACGGCGGCGGTCATCTCCGCCTTCTGCGCGCGCGCATACGCCGCCGCCTCCGCGTCGCCCGACATGTCCATCAAGCGCGCGTAATCGTCCGCCGCGCCCACGAACATGCCCGTGATGAACACGCTCTCGGCGATGCCGGTGTCGTTGTTGGTGACGGTCTGGAAGCTCTCGCCGGGGGTGTCGGAATAGCAGTTGAGGTTGAGGCAGTCGTTCCAGTCGGCGCGGCCGATCAGCGGAAGCCCGTGCGGGCCTTTGTGCGAAGCGGTGAACAAGAAGGAGCGCCGCAGGTGCTCGAGCAGGGGCTGAGCAAGGCTTTCGTCGTTGTCAAACGGCACGGATTCCTCGAGGATGCCGATATCGCCCGTTTCCTTGACATACGCGCTCACGGCGTAGATCAGCCACAGCGGGTCGTCGTTGAAACCGCCGCCCACGTCGAGGTTGCCGCGCTTGGTCAGCGGCTGGTACTGGTGGTACGCGCTGCCGTCGGGAAACTGCGTGGCGGCGATGTCGAGGATGCGCTCGCGCGCGCGCTCGGGAATCAGGTGCACGAAGCCCAGCAAATCTTGGCTGCAATCGCGGAAGCCCATGCCGCGCCCGATGCCACTTTCAAAATAGGAGGCCGAGCGCGACATACAGAACGTCACCATGCACTGGTACTGGTTCCAGACGTTCACCATGCGGTCGAGCGCTGCGTCGCCGCTTTCGACATGGAAGGTGGACAGAAGCGATTGCCAGTAGCCGCGCAATTCGGCGAGCTTTTCGTCGAACTGTTCGTCGGTCGCAAGCCGCGAAAGCAGCGCGTGCGCGGGCGCTTTGTTAATCACCCCGGGCGCTGTGAACTTCTCGCCGACCGGGTTTTCGCAGTACCCCAGCACGAAGATATAGGAAACCGATGCCCCCGGCGCAAGCGTTTTGCGAAGGCAGTGCGACGCGATGGGCGCCCAGCCGTGCGCGTCGGAATTGCGCGGTCTGTCCTCGAGCACCGCGTCAGGCTTATCAAAGCCGTTGTACAAGCCCATGAACGTCTCGCGGTCGGTGTCGTAGCCGCAAACGTCGGCGTTGACCGCGTACACCGCGTAATGGTTGCGGCGCTCGCGGTACTCGCTCTTGTGGTAGATCACCGCGCCGCCGCGCTCGAACTCCATCTCGGCGAGCGCGTAATTGCGCTGGAAATTCGTGCAGTCGTCCAGCGCGTTCCACAGGCAGAACTCCACGAAGCTGTACACGCTGAAGGACTTGTCCGCGCCCGAATCATTCGTCAGCGTTAGGCGCGTCGCCTCGCAGGGCATGCCGCGCGGCACGAAGGAAATCTGCTCGGCGCGCAGCCCGTTCTTTGCCGACGTGATGCGCGTGTAGCCCATGCCGTGGCGGCATTCGTATGCGTCCAGCGGCGTTTTGCACGGCTGCCAGCCCGGATTCCAGACGGCGTCGCCGTCCTTGATGTAGAAATATTTGCCGCCCACGTCGGTCGGGACGTTGTTGTAGCGGTAGCGCGTGAGCCGGAGCATGCGCGCGTCCTTGAAGAACGAGTAGCCGCCCGAGGTGTTGCTCATGATGGAGAAGAATTCTTCGCTGCCCAGATAGTTGATCCACGGGTACGGCGTGTCGGGGCGCGTGATCACATACTCCGAGCGCGCGTCGTCAAAATGTCCGTATGTCATGCGGTCGCCTCCTTACAGGGATTGCGCGGGCAGGGCGAGGAAATCCAAGAATTTCTGGATGTGCGCGTCCCAGTATTCCCACGTGTGCGCGCCCTCGTCCTCCTCGTAGGTGTAGTCGAACGGGTTGCCGGGGAGCGACTGGAAGTAGTCACGCGCGACATGCGCGCTCTCGAGCAGGAAATCGTCACGCCCGACGGCGTGGTACAGCTTTGGCGCGGGCAGACCCTTTTTGACGATCTCGCCCGCCGAGAACAGCGGGTCGCGGTACGTGCCCTCCCAAGGCGTATCGCCGTCGCGCGCCAGTCGCCATTTCTCCGTCGACCCCGAGCCGCCCTTGTTGCGCGCGCCCGCCGACAGGCAGCCGATAGCGGCGTACTGCTCGGGACGCGCCAGCCCGATCATCAGGCTGCCCGCGCCGCCCATCGACAGCCCCGCGATGAAGTTGTCCTCGCGCTTTTCGGACAGCCGGAAGAAATCGCGCATGACGCCCGGAAGCTCGTCGGCGATGTACGTGAAGAACTTGCCGCCGTGCGCCATGTCGGCATAGCCCGACATCTGCGCGCTCGGCATCACGACCGCCAGCCCCTTTTGCAGCGCGTAGCGCTCGATGGACGTTTTGCGCACCCAGTCCGAGCAATCGCCGTACGCGCCGTGCAGCAGCCACAGCGTCTTATGCGGCGCGGTCTCGGCGCTCGTGTACGGGCGCTGCGGGAGGATCACGTTGCAGTCCGCGCACATGCCCAGCGCCTGCGAGAAAAAGCCGATTTTGATGTGTGCCATGTTATTTCCCCTCCCCAAGCGGCAGCCAGTCGAGCACCGTTTGTATTTTTGCGTCCCAGTATTTCCATTGATGGTCGCCGGGCGATTCCTCGTAGGTCAAGTCATACCCCAGCGCGCGCAGGTGGTCGCGCAGCGCGACGTTGTCCCGGTACAGGAAATCCTCCGTGCCGCACCACATGTAGAGCTTGGCGCGCGGCTTGCCGGAAGCCGCCAGCTCGGAAGCCGCCGCGAACAAATCGTTGAACGAACCGCGCACGGCGCTGGGCTCGCCGAAAATGTCCGTCCAGAAGGTGTTTTCGCCCGCGTTCGCCGGGTTTTCCAGGATGCCCGCCACGTCGCACGCCGACGACAGCCCCGCGGCATAGGAAAACAGCTCGGGCGCGCGCAGACCGCACTTGAGCGCGCCGTACCCGCCCATCGACAGCCCCGCCACGAACGTGTCCTCGCGCTTACGGCTCATGCGCGGGAACATGTCGCGGCAGATGGCGGGCAGTTCGGAAGTCAGGAACGTCCAGTAGTCGTAGCCGATCGCCATGTCGGTGTACCAGCCCAGATGCGTCGTCGGCATCACGACCGCCACGCCCTTTTCGGAAGCGTAGCGCTCGATGGACGTGCGCCTCTGCCAGATGGTGTGGTCGTCCGACATCCCGTGCAGCAGGTACAAGGTCGGGTACGTCCCCTCCCCCGCCTTACCCTCCATGCCGATTTGCCCTTTCGTGCGCTCGGGCAGTATCACGTCCATCTCGGTGTTCATGCAGAGCACTTCGGAAGAAAAGTTCACGTGCAGCAGCGCCATGTTCGATCATCTCCTTTGAATCAATTGTCGTAGTGTCCGCCGCATTGGATGATCTCCACGCCATCCTGCTGGATACGGTATACAATGCGGTTTTTCTCGTCGATCCTGCGCGACCACCAGTCGGATAAATCGCCGCGCAGGGGCTCAGGCTTGCCAAGCCCCTTATAGCCGTTCCTGTCGATGTCCTGAATCAGCTGGTTGATGCGTTTGAGCGTACTGTTGCTTTGCTTCTGCCAGTACAGGTAGTCCGCCCACGCGCCGTCGTGCCAGATTTTGTTCATTGCGAATCCTCGAGCAGCTCGTGTACGGCGCAGTTTTTCCGTTCGTCCATGTCCCGTGCCGCGCGGAGGAGCTTATCCATGTTCTTCTTGCTGTAGAACGGGTCGGCTTTGATTTCAAAGGGGATGCGTCCCTCGCGCACGGCGGCTTTTGCAAAGATCGTGAACGCGGTCGTCATGTTCATACCCAGATCGTCAAACAACATTTCCGCTTCATGCTTGAGCGTTTCGTCCATCCGTATGGTGATGCTTGCGGTTGCCATTGTCTCCACCTCCGTTTACATTATATTGCGCATAGCTTACATTGTCAATACAATGTATTGCATTACCATACCTGTATCCGCCCGACCGCTGCGCGCCAAGCCGTCAAAAAGTCGGCGAGCGTCGGGTAGCGCGCGTCGCGCTCGGGGCGCGTGGCGCGCGCGGCGACGGCGTGCAATTGCGGCGCGCCCTCCCACGCGGCAAGGCTTCTGTCCTGATTGCTGCCGAAGAACTCGAACGCCAGCGCGCCCATCGCGTACACGTTCGTCGTTTCGTCGAGCGCCGCGCCGAGCTGGTATTCCTCCGGACTCATGAACCGCGACGAACCCGGCATGCGCCCGATATCGTTATACGCGGGTTTTTGCCGGTATAGGTCGATATCGCAGACCGTCGCCGTCGCCGCGTCCAAATCGACCAGCACGTTGCCGTCGTAAAAATCGACCGCGACATACCCCAGCGCCGCCGCCTGCGCGTGGAAATCGAACACCTGATCGAGCATTTTCAAGCGCGTGATCGCCATGCGCCTGCGCAGCCGCGCGCGCGGCGAGGCGGCGGGGTTCTTGTACGGCTCGCGCGGACGCAGCGTTTCGCCCTGCGCCCACGCGAACACCGCCGCGTACCCCTGCCCGACGGGCCCGTGCCCCAAGAGCCGCGTCAGCGCCGGGTGCGCGAGGCGCTCGTACAGCGGCATGGCGTTTCGCAGGGAGGATATCGCGTCGCGCGGATACCCGCTAAACAGCGCGGGGCGCGCGCCGGCGTACTTGACAAACAGCCTGTCGCCGTTTCCGTCCGTCACGCCGAAGCAGACGTTCCCCGAATCCTGCCTGTCGAACACGCAGAACGGCTCGCCAAAGCGCGAAAGCCACGAAAAATCGTGCGCCTCCAGCAGCTCGAAGGCAAAGCGCCCCGCGCGCGCAATCTCCATACGTTACTCCCTCGTCACGTTCTTGATCCACTTGTTCCCGCGCAGGCGGAAGAAGGCGATGATCCACTTGAAGCACTGGTCGCAGCGCGTGCAGAAGTAGATAGCGGCGGGCGGCCAGTGGAACACGAACGCCGCGAGCGCCGCCATCGGCAGCACGATCAGCCAGCCGCAAATCAAATCGACCATCATGACAAACCGGTTGTCGCCCGCGCCGCGGTTGATGCCCACAAAGCACGAGGCGTGGTACGTCGTCCCCAACAACGTGACCGAGCAGATGGCGATCATCGTTTCCGCCAGCGTCTTCACGTCGGGCGCAAGCTCGTACAGCGACAAAAACGGCTTGCGCAGGAAGAACACCAGCGCCGCCATCACGAAGCCAAACAGGAAAAACATCAGCTGGATCGTGCCCGAATACTCGCGCACACGCTTGTAATCGCGCGCGCCGACCGCCTTGCCGACCACCACGCACGCGCCGCCCGCCAGCGCGAACGTGAACATCGTGCCGAGATTGAGCATCATGTCCGTCACGGCGACCGCGCCCATCAGCGGCTCGCCCATCTGCCCGATGACGACCATTTTACACATGCCGACGAGCGCCCACTGCGCGTCGGTGAAGCCGACCGGCGCGCCGAAGCGGACATAATCGCGCCACGCCCAGCCCTCGTGCCGCGCAAAATCGCGCGGGCGCAGGGGCAGCGCCTTCTGCACGCGGAAGGCGTACACGCAGACCACGCAGCACTCGATACACCGCGCGAGCACCGTCGCCACCGCCGCGCCGCGCACGCCCATCTCCGGGAAGCCGAAATTGCCGAAAATCAGCGCGTAATTGAGCGCGACGTTGGACAGAAGCGACACCACGCTCGCATACAGCGTGACCTTGACGACCTCCACGCCCTTGAGCGCGCCGACCAGCGCCGCAGTCACCGAAAACGGCAGCAGCGAGAAGCACACGACCGGGAAATACTCCAGCGCGAGCGCCGTCGCCTCGGTTTCCGAACGGTTGATGACCAGCGAGAGCACCGCGCGCGGAAACAGCGTGCCCGCCAGCAGCGCCAGCGCCGCGACCGCCACGCACGCGACCAGCACGACCGCGCAGATGCGCCGGATACGCTCCGCGTCCTTCTTGCCCCAGTACTGCGATATCAGCACGATCGAGCCGGACGCAAGCCCCGTGATGGCGGCGGTGACGAACGCCGTCACGCTGTTTGCCTGCGATACCGCGCCCAGCGCGGCGGTGTTGTAGAACGACACCATGGCGTTGTCCGCCATGACGACCAGCAGCGTCATCAGCGACTGGAACGCCGAGGGCACGGACAGCCGGAAAATCGAGCGATAGAACGCCTTGTCCTTGACCATGACACACCTCGTATACACGACTGCATCCATTATACAGCAGCGCGCGGCAAAATGGAACGCATATTTTGCTATTTTCGGCGCGCGCCTTTGCAATTTGTGCGGTATGATGCTATAATCCTAACAAAAGAGAAACGGGAGGACGCGCAATGCTTACGTATGCCAAAACGCCCGAGGAAGCGGGCGTCGCCTCGCGGGGATTGCTGGATTTTCTGGACACGCTTTCGCAAAAGGGGCTGGAGGTGCACGCGGCGATGGTGCTTCGGCACGGCAAGGTCGCCGGCGTGATGGAATTTTCGCCGTACACGGCGTATGCGCCGCACATGCTGTTTTCGCTGTCCAAGAGCTTTTGCTCGTGCGCGGTGGGCTTCGCGGTCGCCGAAGGGCTGCTTCGCTACGAAGACAAAGTGCTCGACATATTGCCCGATAAAGCGCCCAAAAACCCCGGCGAATGGCTGCGCAGGCTGACGCTCGCCGACCTTTTGTGCATGGGCTCGGGGCTGGACCCCAAGTCGGATCAGGATCGTCACGGCAAGGACTGGGCAAAACAGGTTCTTTCCTACAATATAGAATACGAGCCGGGCACACATTTCCACTACAACAGCATGAACACCTACCTTGCCAGCTGCATGGTGCAAAGGGTCACGGGCATGACCTGCCGGGATTACCTCGCGCCGAGGCTGTTCGATAAAATCGGCATCCAAACGCCCGATTGGGATAGCTGCCCGATGGGCGTCAACTGCGGCGGCTGGGGGCTGCACCTGTCGTGCGAGGACATCGCCAAGTTCGGACAGCTTTTGCTCCAGCACGGCGTGTGGGAAGGCGAGCGCGTGCTGCCGGAAGGCTGGGTCGAGCACGCCACGAGCAAGAAGATCGACAACTATAACGGCGACATCAACAACGATTGGCAGCAGGGCTACTGCCAGCAGTTCTGGCGCACGCGCGGCGGGCGCTACCGCGGCGACGGCGCATACGGGCAAATCTGCATGGTCGACGAGCAAAACGACGCGGTGATCGCCGTCACGGCGGGGCTAAACGACATGGGCGCGGAGTTTGACGCCATCCACGACCACATCATCCCGGCGCTGGGCAAAGCCTCCGACGAAAAGACGCAGGCGGCGCTCGCGGCGCGGCTCAAGACGCTTTCCTACCCCTTCCCGGAGGACGACGGCACGGGGCGCGACCTGTCCGGGCTATACCGTTCGGAGGACGGGCATACCATGAACATCGCGCAGACGGGCGAAAAGATCACGATGACGCTGACTGACGAAGACGGCGCGACGCGCTGCGTGTTCACAACGGGCAAGCCGTACCGCGGCAAGCGGCGCGCGGGCAGGGGCACGGACGTGGCGCTCACGTACCTCGCGCAGTACGGCTGGCAAAAAGGCGAACTGCGCATGCTGGTGAGGATGCCGGGTTCTCCGTTCACGGGAGACATCACCGTCGCGCCCATCGAGGGCGGCTTGCGCAAGACCGTGCGCGGCGCGGGTATGGACGGCAAGACGCGCGATTACATGAAGGTCGCGGACTGACGCGGCATGGCAATCACCTTTTGTCCTCTGTTTTCCGGCTCGAGCGGCAACGCGCTGTTCATCGCCTCGCGCGCGACGCGCATTTTGGTGGACGCGGGTCTGCCCGGGCGCACGGTATCGGGCGCGCTTGCCGAAATCGGCGTGCTGCCCGAGACGCTCGACGGCATCCTCGTCACGCACGAGCATTCCGACCACATCAAGGGCGTGGGCGTGCTCGCGCGCAAGTACCGCATCCCTGTGTACGCCAACGAGCGCACATGGGCGGGCATGGAGCGCTGCGTGGGGCAGCTTTCGCCCGGTCAGCGCCGGGTGTTTGACACCGGCGACAACTTCTTCATAGGCGATTTGGAAATTTCTTCCTTCCCGATCCCGCACGACGCCGCCGAGCCCGTCGCCTATCGCGTGTTCCACGGCGGGCACAGCGTCGCCACGGCGACGGACATCGGGCATTTCACCAAGCGTTTATTGGGCAGCCTTTCGGGAGTCGATTTGCTGCTGCTGGAGAGCAACCACGACCCCGAGCTGCTCTTGCACAACGACCGCTATTCCCAGCCGCTGAAGGCGCGCATATTGGGCGATCGCGGGCATTTGAGCAACGAGGACTGCGCGCGCGCGCTGGTGTCGCTCTACAAAACGGGCGTGCGCCACGCGGTGCTCGGGCATTTGAGCGGCGAGAACAATTCGCCCGAATTGGCGCTTGCCACGGTCTGCCAAAACATCGCGCTGGCGGGCATCGCGCCGGACGCCGACCTGCGCGTGGACATGGCGTGGCGCGACCACGTCGGCGAGGTGTACACGCTTGCGTAGGGTACTGTGCATCGGGGGGCTGCTGCTGTCGGTCATCGCGGGGCTGCTGTGCAGCGCGCTGCTGCGCGCCGGGAGCTTCGCGGGCGAGTGCGCGCAGATCGCGCTCGTCGAAACGCTGATGATCGGGCTGCCCGCGCTGCTCTGGCACGCGCGGACAGGGGAGCGATTCGCCGGTCTGCGCTCGCAGCTGCGCCGCCCGACGGTGTTGCAAACGGGCTGGACGCTGCTGACGGCGGTATCCGCGACGGTCGTAGCGTCGATGCTCGCGGCGCTTTGGTTCGAGGCGCTGGAGACGTGGGGCTGGCAGCCAGAAAACCGCGCCATCTCGCTGCCGGACGGCGGCGCATGGCAGTGGGCGCTGGCAATCTTTTCCAGCGCGCTCGTGCCCGCCGTCTGCGAGGAGCTGCTGTTTCGCGGCACGCTGCTCCATTTCGCGCGCAGGCACATGCCCGAAGCGCTCGCCGTGTTCTTATCGGCGGCGGCGTTCGCGGCGTGCCACGGCAGCGTCGAGGCGTTCCCCGCGCTGCTGCTGGTGGGCTGGGCGCTGGGGTTCGTGTTTGTCAAAACGGACAACCTGCTGCTGTGCGCGCTGTTGCACGCGGCGTACAACGCGGTCGTGCTGGTACTTGCCGCGCGCGGCGTGGCGCTGACGCTGCCGGTGGCGCTGCTGTGCGCGGCGGCGTTTATCGCGGGCGTGACGGGCATACGAAAAGCGAGGAGATGAGCGCATGGAATGGACGGTGATCGGCTGTCAGGGGCCCTACCCCGGCGCGAACGGCGCGTGCTCGGGCTATCTTGTGTCGCACGGCGGCAAAACGTGGCTGGCGGACTGCGGCGCGGGCGTGCTCGGAAAACTCATGGCGATTTGCGACCCGGCGGAGCTGGCGGGCGTGCTGCTGTCGCACCTGCACAGCGACCATTGCGCCGACATGCTGACGCTGCGGTATTACCTCGGACGCGTGGGCGCGAGCCTGCCCGTCTATCTGCCGGAGGACGCGGATTCCCCCATCCTGCAGCTGCTGTTCGGCGGCAGCACGCGCGAATTCACGCGCTGCGCGCTCGAGGACGGCTGTCTGCCGGGGCTGTCGATCCAAACGATACCGACGCGCCACCCCGTGCCGTGCCGGGGCATGCGCTTCTGCGCGGACGGAAAAACGCTCGTCTATACAGGCGACACCAACGAATTCCCCGGGCTTGCGGGGTTTTGCGAGAACGCCGACGTACTGTTTTGCGACGTGAGCGCGGGCGACGAATGGACGGAGAAAAGCGGGCACATGAACGCGCAGCGCGCGGCGGCGCTCGCCGAACGCGCCGGGGTCAAGACGCTGTACCTGACGCACGTCAGCCCGTGCGATTCTACCAAGGAACAGCTTGCCAAGGCGCGCGCGGTCTTCAAGGAATCCTACCTCGCCGCGCCCGGGCTGCGCGTGACGGTATGAGCATCCAGCACGCGGCGTTCTTCGCCGACCTCAAGGCGGGCGCGCTCGCGCCGTGCTACGTGCTCGAGGGCGCGGAGGAGTTCACCAAGGAAGCGGCGCTCGCAGCGCTGCGCAAAAAGCTGCTGCCGGACGGCTGGGAGGCGATGAACGAATCGCGCCTCGTCGACCCCGACGCGGGCGCGTTGATCGCCGCCGCCGAAACGCTGCCGCTGATGGCGGACAGGCGGCTCGTGCTCGCGCGCGAAAGCGGCATGCTCTCCGGCAAGGCGGGCGCGTATGACGAGGCAAAGAGCGCCGAGCGCCTCGCGGAGTATTTCAAGTCACCCAGCCCGCTTTCGGTCGTGGTGTTTTACGTGCGCGGGCGCGCCGACAAGCGCAAGCGGCTTTATAAGGCGCTCGACAAAGAGCCAAACGCGCGCGTCGTCAGCTTCGAGGAGCTGTCCCAGCCCGAGCTGGAAAAGTGGATCGCGCAGTCGCTCAAAAAGCGCGGCAAGCGCGTGACGCAGGAGGGGTGTCAGGCGCTGATTTTCGCGTCGGGACGCGAGCTATCGACGCTCGACGGCGAAATCGACAAGCTCGCGGCGTATGCCAAAGACAGCGAGGTCGTCACGCCCGAGGACATCGCGGCGATTTGCGCCAAGACCACCGAATATCAGGTGTACGACCTTGCCCGCGTGCTGCTCTCGGGCGACGGCGAGCGCACGATGGACATGGCGCGCGGGCTGATGCTCGGCGGCGAGGACCAATTGTACCTGCTGGCGCTCTTGCAGCGCCAGTGCAAGCAGCTTTGGTACCTCGCGCCCATGCTCGCGCGCAGGGCGAGCGATTACGACGCCGCTTCGCGGCTGGGCATCCCGCCGCGCGCGGTCGGCGAGCTGCGCCCCATCGCGGCGAAGCTGCCGGCGGACGCGTTCCTGCGCATGGCAAACCTGTGCACCGAAACGGAGTTTATGTTCAAAAGCGGGCGCATATCGCAGGACGGCGCGCTGATTTCCGTCATGCTCGCGCTGCTTGCGGAGGTGAAGGGCGCGTGCTGACCGACCAAGCGAAAGCCGACATGGCGCGCTATCACGCGCTGCTGCTGGAGTGGAACGAAAAAATCGATTTAACGAACGTGGACGAGCCGGACATGGCGGAGCGCCATTATCTGGATTCGCTGCTGCCGCTTTCGGTGGACGGGCTGTTCCCGGACGGCGCGCGCGTCATCGACGTGGGCTCGGGCGCGGGCTTTCCGGGCATGCCCATCGCCATCGCGCGGCGGGATCTGCGCGTCACGCTGATGGACGCGCAGCGCAAGCGCTGTGATTTCCTCAACGCCGTGCGCGAAGCGCTGCCCTTGGAAAACGTGACCGTCGTGCACATGCGCGCCGAGGACGCGGGGCACGCGCCGGGCCTGCGCGAAGCCTACGATCTGGCGCTCGCGCGCGCCGTCGCGCCGCTTTGCGTGCTGGCGGAGTATCTCTTGCCGCTTGTCCGCGTCGGCGGGCGCGCGGTCTGCTGGAAAGGTCCGGCGGTGCTGACCGAGCTGGACGCGGCGAAAACCGCGTGCACGCTGCTGGGCGGCGCGCTCGGCGTGCGGACGCGGCTCGACCTCCCCGGGCGCGAACACTATATACAAGTTTTGGAGAAACGCGAAAAAACCGTTCCCCAATATCCGCGCAAATCCGGCACGCCCGCGCGAAAACCGCTTGGAACGCCGTCGAAATAGCCCGAAAAGCGTTGGATTCACTCGGTTTCTGGCATACGAAACCCGCGCCTCCCGCGATTGATTTTGCAGGAGGTTTTTTCCTGTATAGAGAAACACCGCGCAAGGGCGGGGCGTTCCCGGGGGAGAGAGCGCCCCGTCCCGTCCGAAAGCCAACGCACAGGAGGCATGTATGAGCGTTCAACCGATTTCCGGCGATGCGGAGCGCGAGCTTGTGACGCTGCCGCTGTCGCGCATATTCCGCGACCCCGACCAGCCCCGGCGCGTCTTTGACGAGCTGGCGCTGATGGAGCTTGCCGCGTCCATCCGCCAGCACGGGCTTTTGCAGCCCATCACCGTGCGCCCCGCGCGCGAGGGCTACCGCATCATCATGGGCGAGCGCCGCTTCCGCGCGTGTCAGATGCTCGGGCACGCGCGCATCGACTGTTTCGTGCTGACGGTCACGGAGCGCGAGGCGCGCTTCATGGCGCTGGTGGAGAACGTGCAGCGCGCCGAGCTGCACTTTTTCGAGGAAGCCGAGGCATACGCGGCGCTGCTCGCCGAGGGCATGACGCAGGAGGAGCTTGCGCACAGGCTGGGCAAGAGCGCGTCGTTTGTCGCCAACAAAGCGCGCCTTCTGCGGCTGGACGAGACGCTGCGCGCCTACATCGCCGAGCAAAGCCTCACCGAGCGTCACGCGCGCGCGCTGCTGCGCCTGCCCGACCCCGGCGCGCGCATGCGCGTGGCGGTGCAGGCGGCGCAAAAACGGCTGTCGGTGCAAAAAACGGAGGAACTGGTCGCGCGTTCGCTCGAAAAGCTGCCCGCAAAGCGCCGCTTCATCTCGCTCGCGCGCGACTATCGCCTGTACGCCAACGCCATCAAGAACGTCGTCGAGCAGCTTCGGCAGACGGGGCTGGACGCGCGCTACACGCAGCACGACCGTGGCGACGCGGTGGAGATTTCCGTCATACTGCCGAAAGCGCGCGCATAACCGGCGAATATTCACGCCTTATTCATAGTATCGCCACATCTGTGCGGTAAGGTAAAGGTGCGCAGGGAGAGCCGCCACCCCTCCCCGCCAACCGCCCGAAAGGGCAAACCCCTCCCTTACTTTTCTGAACGGAGAGAGCGCCGATAGCAGGTCGGCGCTCTCTCTGTGTTTGCGCTCGAAAGCGCGCTTTTTTGATGATATCGCCGCGTCATACCCGGATAAAATCAAAGACCCTTTTACCGTTCCAGTATGATCCGCGCCACGTCCTCCGGCGCGTCGCACAGGGCGAAATGACGGCAGGGCGCGAGCGCTTCCCTGTCTGCATACCCCCACGTCGCGCACAGCGCGTCAAGCCCTGCGTTTTGCGCGCAGAGCATGTCGGTCGGCGTATCGCCGACGTACCACATATCGCCCGTTTCCAGCCCGAGCGCAGCGCGCAGCGCGTGTACGCCGTCTGGCGCGGGCTTGATGGGCACGCCCGGCAGCCGCCCGCGCACGATAGCGAAGGAAATATCTGGAAAATAGTGCGCGACGACGCGCTTTGCGTCCGCGTCGTCCTTGTTGGACAGCACGCAGGCTTGCACGCCCGCGTCCGTCAGCGCGCGCAGCATGTCCGTAATGCCGGGATAAGGCTTGGAGCGCTCGGCGCAATGCAGCGCGTACTCCGCGCGGTACTGCGCGTACACCTGCTCGAACGCCTCCGCGTGCCCCGCGATCGCGCGCTCGGTCAGCGTTTTCGCGCCGTTGCCCGTCATGTGCCGGTAGTCCTCCACCGGATAAATGCGCAAATGCGCGTCGCTCAGCGCGCGGTTCATGCAGCGCGCGATATCGGGCAGCGAATCGATCAACGTGCCGTCCAGATCAAACAGCGCCGCTTTGCGCATGTCATCAACTCCTCAAAAATCCTTCCATTGTATATTCTACCATACGAATGCAACCCCCGCAACGGGCGCATACTCCCTGCGGGAGATGATGGCATGGAATTTTCGTCAAAGGAAGGGCGGCGCGCGGCGCTGCTGTGGACGGCGGCAGGGCTGATCCTGCTGGCGGTGGTGATCGCGCTGGCGGTTTCGGGCGGCACGCGGGCGCAGGACGCGTCGGGCGGCGAGGACGCGCGCGTCGCGCAGGGCTGCGCGCTCGTGCAGACCATGCGCTACACGCGCTGCGGGCATACCGTGACGCGCAGGCTGCAAGCGCCCGAGGCGATTATCGGGCTGACGCTGCAGGAGGCGGCGCAGGCGTACCCCGACTGGCAGTTTCAATCCTTCCAGTCAAAGCTCATCGAAATGTCGCGCGATATATCGCTGCACTGTCCGGCGCATTACGTGCTCATGCCCGACGAAGCCGGCGTGCTGGCGATCTTCCAGAACCGCTACGGCGACGGGCTGGCATACGTGCGCTCGCTGACGCTGGCGCTCTCCGAGCTGCCCGAAGCGGAGCGCGAGGAAGCGCGCGTGGGTATGGGATTCGACTCGCTGGAAGCCCTCGAACGCTGGCTGGAGACCTTTGAAAGTTGACAATCCTTCCGTAAACTACTATACTGTTCCCGCATCAACATCGGTCGGGAGGGCGTATGGCGCACGGAAGAAGCGGACGGAAAAGCAAGGGATCGCTGCTGGGCTGGCTGGTCGTGCTCGCGTTGGTCGCGGGCGTGGCGGTGTTATGCGCGCGCACGGCGGACACCCTGCGCGTCTATCGCGCCGAGGCCGCCGTCACGCCCACGCCATCCATCACGCCGCGCCCGGTAAACATCACGCCCAAGCCGGGCGAGACAACGCCCGCGCCCACCGAAGCGCTCCTGCGCTCCGGCTCGATCGGCGAGGACGTCAAACAATTGCAGCAAAGGCTTGCCGAGCTCGGCTTTTACGCGGGCGAGATCGACGGGCAGTTTGGCAACGGCACGAAAGCCGCCGTCGCGCGCTTTCAGGCGCAGCACGGTTTAGCGGCGGACGGCATCGTGGGCGACGACACGCGCGGCGCGCTGTTCTCGCAAAACGCCAAGCAGGCGGTCGTCACCGCCACGCCAGAGCCGCTGCCCGTGCTGACGGGCGAGCTGCCGATCCTCGTCAACCGCCAGAACCCGCTGCCGAGCGATTTCTACGTGCCCGATCTGGTCTACCTCAAGGACGCGTGCCCGGCGGAGCTCGTCACCATCAAGGGCAGCGAGATCCAAGGCGTGCAGGCGGCGGTGGACGCGCTCAACAGCATGCTGCGCGCCGCGCATCAGGACGGGCTGACGGTCTGGCAGGTGAGCGCGGGCTACCGCAGCTACAAGTATCAGCAGCAATTGTTCGACGCATCCGTGCAGAAATATATGGACGAGGGGCAGTCGCGGTCGAGCGCCGCGTCCTCCACGCGCCTGACGGTCGCCGACCCCGGAACGAGCGAGCACCACACCGGGCTTGCGTTCGATATCACCGTCCCCGGCAAGTTTTTCGAGGACACCGCGCAGTCGGTCTGGCTGGCGCAGCACTGCTGGGAGTACGGCTTCATCATCCGCTATACCGACGAAAAGCAGGACATCACCGGGTATCTCGGCGAGCCGTGGCACATCCGCTACGTCGGCACGCAGCACAGCCTGACAATGCGCGACCGGGGGCTGTGTCTGGAGGAATACGTGGGCGCGCAAACATGACGCGATTGTAAATCTTCCGGCGGAGAATTTCCATTTCTGGCATTCTGTGCTATACTGCCAAGGATACTGTATCTTGCGGAGGAAGCTGTGAAACGAGTCGTCTGTGGTTGCCTGCTGCTGTGCCTGCTGTTTTCCGCGGGCTGCGCCAAGGAAGCGCTGTATACCGCCGCCGTCACGCGGAATTTCCCCTCGAGCACGACGAGCGTGTACGCGGCGCAGGACACGGAATCCCGCGTGCTGGCGAAGTATAAGCCCGGGCAAAAGCTCGTGGTGACGGACGTGTTTCCCAATTATCTGGAAATCAGCATCAACGGCGGCGTGGGCTACGTGCTGCGTCACCGCGTGGACAACGTCGTCGCCATCGACCCGGTGAACACCCCGCCCTACGGCGTGGAGGTCAACCGCTATTTCACCACGCTGGAGAACACGGTGGACGTGCGCCAAGCGCCGGACGAAAGCGCCGCTTCGCTGATCACCCTGACCGCGGGCGCGAAACTGTCGTTCATCGACGTCGAAAACGGCTGGGCGCGGCTGATCTTCAAGCGGCAGTACGGCTATGTGGACACGCGGCTGCTCTCGGGCTTGCAAATGACCGCGCCCGCGCCCGAGTATGGCGCGGACGGTATTCCCATCGCGGTCTATACCTCGTTTTACAGCCTTTCGACCGACCCGCTCAACCTCGGGCGCATCGAAAACCTCAAGCTCTGCTGCAAGCGCATGTCGCGCGTCATGCAGCCGGGGGACATATTGGATTTCAACAATTCCGTCGGGCCGTTTGAGAAATCGCTGGGCTTCCAGCAAGCGCCCGTGCTCATCGACGGCGAAGCCACGCCGGGGTACGGCGGCGGCTCGTGTCAGGTGTCGAGCACGCTGTACAACGTCGTTTTGCAATTGACGGGCGTGAACGTATTGCAGCGCCGCCCGCACGGCTCCAACGGCGCGAAATACCTGCCGCACGGCGTGGATGCGTCCTCGGGCGACCTGAACTTCATCATCCGCAACGACTTTGCCTTCCCGGTGGAAATCGACGCGCACGTGCAGGACGGCGCGCTCTTTATCGCGTTTTACAAGGCGGACGCGCTATGAAGCGCGCGCTGACGCTGCTGCTGATTTGCGCGCTGGCGCTGACTGTCGCGCCGCTTTCGCGCGCGGAAGAACAGGCGCTCTACACCGCGCGGGCGCGCGTGAACACGCGCATGTACGCGCTGGCGGACGGCGCGTCCGAGACGGTCGGGCGCATCGCGCAGGGAACGCGGTTTGACGTGCTCGCCTTCGACCCGGTCTGGGCGCGCGTGCGGCTGGGCGACGTCACGGGCTATATCCGGCGCTCGACGATGGATACCGTCGTCGCGATCGACCCGGTCAGCACCCCGCCCTACGGCGTGGAGGTCAACCGTTATGTCGGCGCGGCGCGCACGGAAACGCGCGTGCAGGCAGCGCCCAGCGAGGACGCGCAGACGCTGATCACCTTACAGGCGGGCGCGCGGCTGTCGTTCATCTGCGTGGAAAACGGCTGGGCAAAGCTCGTGTTCAAGCGGCAGTACGGCTATGTCGACACGAACGCGCTGACCGACCTGCGCATGGTCTACGGCACAGCCGCCGCCGGCGATAGCGAAGCGCCCATCGCCGCGTACACGTCCTTTTACGACGTGGCGGACACGCGCGTCAACCAAAACCGCATCCACAACATCCAAAACGCCTGCCAGCGCATGTCCGTGACGCTCGCGCCCGGGGATACGCTCGATTTCAACCGCGACGTAGGTCCATATGGCCCGAACACGGGCTATCTGGAGGCAGTCGTGCTGGTGGACGGCGCGTCCAAGCTGGGCTATGGCGGCGGCACATGCCAAACGTCGAGCACGCTGTACAACGTGCTCTTGCAGCTCCCGCTGATGAACGTGCTCCAGCGCCGCCCGCACGGCCCGTCCGGCGCGAAATACCTCCCGCACGGCATGGACGCCGCCGTCGGCACGGACAACCTCAACCTCCGCTTCCGCAACGAATACGCCTTCCCGGTGCGCATCGAAGCGAGCGCGCAGGACGGCGCGCTGTATATCGCGATCTATAAAGCTAACTAATTCAACCGAAGCAGTTCCTCCGGCGCGATCGCCCGCACAGGCGATTTTTCGTAGTCGCGCAGATTACGCGTGACGATGTACCGCATACCCGCGCGCCGCGCGATGGCGGCGACGAGCGCGTCCTCGAAATCCGCCATGTCCGAAGACAGCGCGGAATACACGTCTTCGCCCAGCGCGTCCGCAACGCAGACCAATTGCAACAGCGTTTCCATGCGTTCCCTCGCCTCGCCGTCGCTTTTCAAGGCGCGCTTGAGCAGGTAATATACGTCGGTCGCGGCGGAAGCGGACAGAAAGCATTCATGCCTTTCTGTCGCTGCGAGCCGCAACACGGCGTATGACGCTTCAAAAAACGGTTCGCGCCGCGTCAACACGTCGATGATGATGTTGGTGTCCAGCATGAGCCTCATTGGTTTTCCAGCCGCTCCCGCTTCAGCGCGTCCCGCGTGACGGACGCGCCGCCTTCACCCGCCACGCCCACGAGGCTGTCGAGCATGGCGACGCGGTCGGGCTGCGGGTTGGTCAGTCGGGCGATGCGCCTGCCGTTCTTGGTGATGTAGATATCGCGCTTGCCTGCCATGAGCAGATATTTGCCCATGTTGGCTTTCAATTCCGTCGCGGTGATGTTCATAGCGCTCGCTCCCTTCGTACTATCAGTATACCAAAATCGGACGAAAGATACAACCCTTTCGTCCGATTATTTGAATGTCAGTTACATAAACAGAACCAACAACAACGGCACAAAGATTGCCGGGAGCATGTCCCCCACCGGGATGTGCTCTTTTCTGATCAGGTTCAGACCGATGCCGACGATCAGCACGCCGCCAACCGCGCTCATTTCGGCGACCGCCGCGTCGGTCAAGATCGGCGCGAGCGCCTGTCCGAGCAGCGCGATGCCGCCCTGATACGCGAGCACGCAGACCGCCGAAAGCGCAACGCCCGCGCCGAGCGTGCTGGCGAGGATGACGCTGCTCACGCCGTCCAGCAGCGCCTTGGCAAACAGCGTGCCGTGCTCGCCACGCAAGCCCGAATCGAGCGCGCCGACGACCGCCATCGCGCCCACGCAGTATAGCAGCGTCGCCGAAACGAAGCCTTTGCCGAACTCGCCGCCCACGCGCGAGAAGCGTTTTTGCACGCGCTCGCCGAGGCGGTCGAGCCGCTTTTCGATGCCGATCAGCGCGCCGAGCGCGCCGCCGAGCACGACCGAGAGAATCACGATCATCAGGTTTTGCGTGCCGAGCGCGCCGCGCATGCCGATGAGCACGACGCACAGCCCCAGCCCGGACGTGACGACGCTGGCGATCCGCTCGGGCAAGCCGCGCTTGAGCATGCAGCCCAGCAGCGAGCCCGCGAGGATCGCCAGCACATTGACGAGCGTTCCGATCATCGCTTACTTAACGCCCAGCTTTTTGAGCGTGCCGATGCTCATCTCCGCCGCCTCCAGCGGCGTGCGCCCGACGGACAGATCCTGCTCGACGACGAACCACGAAGCGCCCGCGTCGATCGACGCGCGCACGACCGCTTCCGCATCCTGACAGCCGTGCCCGAACGGACGGAACTCGAACGCCGTACCGGCGTCCTTCTTTTCTTCCTGCCCGATCAACCCATAGGGCGAATCCTCGCCCTTCACGCCGACGTAATCTTTCAGGTGCACGATGGGGCAGCGCCCGGCGTACTTTTTCACGTATTCGGCGGGGTCTTCGCCCGCGTACTTGACCCAGCACACGTCGATCTCGGTCTTGAGGAGATCGTCGGGCACGGCGGCGTACAGGAAATCCAGCCCGTACATGCCCGACAGCGTGACGAACTCGAAATCATGGTTGTGGTAGAGAAGCTGGATGCCCGCGTCGCGGCACATGCCGCCGAACTGATAGATGGTCTTGAGCACGCCCGCGAAGCCCTTAGCGCCGGGGCGCGTTTTGTCGTCGAGGTAGGGAACGGCGATGTACTCGCAGCCGATGGTCTTGTGGTAGGCGATCACGCCCTCCATGTCCTTCTCGATCAGGAACAGCGGCACGTGGCTGGAAATGGCTTTCAGCCCGGTCTCCTTGAGCATGCCGCAGATCTGCGCGGCGGTGTTGCCGTAAAACCCGGCGAACTCCACGCCGTCATAGCCCAGCGCCGCGAGGCGTTTGAGCACCGAAAGCAAGTCCTTCTCCGCGTCTTCGCGCGCGGAATACACCTGATACGCGACGGGGATCTTCTTCATGTTAAACGCTCCTTTTCACATCGTGACCGCGCCGCGCGGCGCGGAATCACCCCTATTGTACCACAGAAATTCCCCGTTGACAACGGCGCTCTTTTGTGCTATCCTCCTGTAAACCGATGAGGGAGAGCAAGTACGCAGGGAGCATCCCGCCCAAGAGAGCCGCCGGTGGTGAGAGCGCGGCGCGGGAAACCTTCGCGGAATGGGCTTCCGAGGGCGAGCCGAACCGGGCGTTGGCGAGGGGCGCGACGCCGGGGCAGTAGGCAAGACGGAAACGCACCGTTACAGGCGCAAGCGTATGCAAGTACGCGTAAAGAGGGCGCGAAAGCGCCAAGCTGGGTGGCACCGCAGGAGCATATCATCGGCTCTTGTCCCCGCAAAAATGCAGCGGGGGACAAGGGTTTTTTTGTACCTCCGTAAAGAAAGGAGCGCTGACAATGCGCAAGGAGATCCCGTACAAAATCTACTTAGAAGAATCGGAGATGCCCAAGGCGTGGTATAACGTCCGCGCCGATATGCCCGAAAAGCCCGCGCCGCTGCTCAATCCCGCGACGGGCAAGCCCGCGACCTTTCAAGACCTGCGCCCGGTGTTCTGCGACGAGCTGGTAAAGCAGGAGCTGGACAACGATACCGCGTTTATCCCGATCCCCGAGGAAATCCGCGATTTCTACAGGATGTACCGCCCGTCGCCGCTGGTGCGCGCGTACTGTCTGGAGAAAAAGCTGCAAACGCCCGCGAAGATCTACTACAAATTCGAGGGCAGCAACACGTCGGGCAGCCACAAGCTCAACAGCGCCATCGCGCAGGCGTATTACGCCAAGAAGCAGGGCTTGAAGGGCGTGACGACCGAGACGGGCGCGGGTCAGTGGGGCACGGCGCTGTCGATGGCGTGCGCGTATCTGGAACTGGACTGTCTGGTGTACATGGTGAAATGCAGCTACG
>CAZEIC010000022.1:0-34864 GCA_964512175.1 uncultured Oscillospiraceae bacterium
GGAAATCGACGATCTCCTTCAATTCCTCTTTTTCCTCGTCCGCGCCCGCCACGTCGTCAAATGTGACTTTGTTTTTGGACGGGTCCGCCATGTTCGCGCGGCTCTTGCCAAACGACATCACCTTGCTGCCGCCGCCCGTCTGCTGCCGCATGACGAACACGAACACGCCGATGCACAGCGCGCTGATGATCAGATAGGGCAGGATCTCCAGAAACCACGGCGTTTGCAGCGCGGCGAGGTAGGTGATTTTGAAGCCCATGTCGTCCTCGGATTCGCTGACGGACTCCACGGGCACGCCGAGCTGCCCCGCGCGGATCGTGCGCGCGGTGTTGATAAAGTCGTAACCGATGACCGTTTCAAAATCATAGCGCCCCGGAAAATCGCCGATGGCGACGGTGCTCTGCCGATAGCGCCCGTAGAGCGTCGCGCCGCGAATGGCGACGCGCTCGACGTTGCCCGCCTGTATTTCTTTGAGCAGGTCGTGGTAGGCAATCTCCTTGTTCTGCGCGCCCGTGCCGTTGAGCAGCACGACGGCGAGCAGAATAAACACGGCGATGATCACCACATACCCCAGCGAGCCCTTGGAAGCTTTACGCAAGACCCAAATCCTCCTTCTTCCGGGACGCATCGAAGAACGCCCGGAAACCTGACCAGTATACCACACCGCGCCCGGTAATTGCAAATGCTTGCCGGTTCAAGGATTGTATATTCTGGGCGACAATATTCCCACATCCGGCAGATTCCTGTATTTCTCATCATAATCCAGACCGTAGCCGACCACGAATGCGTCCGGGATATCGAAACAGGAGTACTGCACCTCCAGCGGCACTTTGCGGCGCGCGGGCTTGTCCAGCAGCGCCGCGACGGCGACCGAGTTCGCGCCGCGCCCCGCGAGCGTCTGCGTGATGTAGGAAAGCGTCAGCCCGCTGTCCACGATGTCCTCCACCACGATCACGTCCTTGCCCAGCACCGCGCGGTCGAGGTCCTTGAGGATGCGCACCACGCCGGAGGATTTCGTGCTCGAGCCGTAGGACGATATCGCCATGAAATCGATCGTAAGCGGCAAGTCGATCTGGCGCATGAGGTCGGCAAAGAACGTCACCGCGCCCTTGAGAATGCACACCAGCACGGGCGCTTTGCCCGCGTAATCGCGCGTGATGCGCGCGCCCAGCTTTTGTACGCCGTCCGCGATCTGCTCCGCCGTGAGCAGCACGCTGTCCAAGTCCCGATAGAGCGCCATCTGCGTTTCCATTGTCCTCATCCTCCGTAGTCTATTGATCACCATGCGTCGGGCAGCAATTCCGAAATCGTCTTCACGCCGTTTGGCAGAAGCACCTGACACTCGCCGTTTCGCTCGTGCAGCTGCCGGATGAACTCGCGGCAGCGCCCGCACGGCGCGACCACGAACGCGTTCTCGGGCGATTTGCCGCAGACCGCCGCCATCCGCACCACGCGGTTCTCGCCCGCCGTGACCATCGCCGCCGCCGCCGCGTGCTCGGCGCAAAAGCCCATGCCGCACGGCGTGTCGATGCACACGCCGGTGTACACGCGTCCGCTTTCGGATTCCAGCGCCGCCGCGACCTCGCCCGCCGAAGCGTCGCCCGTCAGGTCGCGCGGGTTGAGCGTCCGCGCAGCGATATCCTTGAGTTCCTCAAATGTCATGTGCTTTTTCCTCCGTATTCTCCATGTCCCACGGCAAGCGTCCGTCGAACGTCAGCAGCGCCGCGTCCCCGACGCGAACGCGCGCTTCCTCCGACGCGCCCATGCCCACGACCCACAGTACCTCGCTCCCGCGCGCGAGCAGCGGGCAATGGTCGCGAAAGGGTCTGTCGAGCTTGCGGTCGATGAAATATTGCTTGAGCGAATGCGCGCCCGCCGCGCCGAACGGGCGGATGCGGTCGCCCGGTCTGCGCGCGCGCAGCTCCGCGCCGATCAGCGCCGCCCTCGGGAACGCCTGTCTGCGCAGCCCGTCGCCGAAATCGCCGTCAAACGGCGCTTCGCGCAGCGCCCAGCCGACGGACGGCGTTTGTACGGGCGGGAGCAGGTGCAGCCTGTCCGCCGTGCGCAGCGTCCGATACCCGCCGGGCAGGTTCGCCTCCCGCGCCGTCCGCGCTTCCTCGACGTGGCGCATCTCCATTTCAACGGGCGCGAACGCCCGCAGCACGCGCCTTTGCGCGGCGACGTGCAGCGCGTCAAACGGCTTCGTCAGAAGGAATGGGCAGGGCGGCTCCGTCTGCGCGTGCGCTTGCAGGAAATCGCGCGTGAACGCCCGCCAGTAGTCCTCCTCGTCGCAAGTCAGCGCGCAGGCGCGCGCCGCCGCTTCCTCGCACGCGGGGTAGACTGCCTTGAGCGCCGGGACGACCGCGTGCCGCAGCGCGTTGCGCGAATACGCCGTGTCACGGTTGCTCTCGTCTTCGCAAAAGGGAACGCCCAGCGCCCGGACGCACGCCCGCAGCGCGTCGCCCGAAAGCGGTAAAAGCGGCCGCCACAGCCGCCGCGCGCCGTCGTACTCGCGCATGCCCGATAGCCCCGTCGCGCCGCCGCCGCGCGCCAGCCGCATGAGCGCCGTTTCGAGCTGGTCGCCCGCGTGATGCCCCAGCGCGAGCGTCTCGCCGTCCTCCAGCGTTTCATAAAACGCCGCGTACCGCGCCTCGCGCGCCGCCAGCTCCACGCTCCCGCGCGGCGACACCTGCACATGCTTGACGACCAGCGGCACGGACAGCGCTTGGCATTGTTCCCGGACAAGCGCCTCCTCGCCGTCGGATTCCGCGCGCAGCCCGTGGTGCACATGGACGGCGCGCAGCGCGAGATCGCCATCGTCTCGCAGCGCGCGCAGCGCCAGCAGCAGCGCCGTGGAATCCGCGCCGCCCGAATACGCCGCCAGCACGCGCAATGGTCTTCCCGCGCGCTCCCACGACGCGCGCACGCGCGCCAGAACCAAGGCAAATCCGTCCATACGCCAGTATTGTACCCATTTCATGCGCGCTTCGCAAGACCGACAGTTGGGAAAATCTGAAAATTCACGATTTGTTTAAAGAAACGGCGAAAATCAATGGAATTTGCCAAAAAACCGGGGATGAACGCCGTTCTTTGACTTTTATTGACTTTGACCTTCTTTAACCTTCGACGTATACTATGCTTGCCAAACGGGAACGCTGACAGCGCGACCGCAAGGCGCATGAATCAAGCATGAAAAGCAAGGAGGCTATCACCATGTATACTGTTGTTCCTTTCCGCGCCCGCCGCGAAGTCGGCAATCCCCTGCGCACCGGTTCTCTGTTTGACGATCGCTTTTTCCGTTCCTTCTTCGACATGAACGACTGGGTCGGCAACGCGGGCTTCCGCGTGGACGTGAAGGAGAAAGAGGACGCTTACGTGCTGGAGGCCGAGCTTCCGGGCGTGAGCGAGGACAAAATCAACCTGACCGTCGATAACGACGCGCTCGTCATCGCCTTTGACCGCGACGAGGAAAAGACCGAGGACGGCAGCCGGTATTATTACTCCGAGCGCCGTACCGGGCACTTCGAGCGCCGCTTCAACCTCGAGGGCGTGCAGCAGGACAACGTTTCCGCCGATTATCGGAACGGCGTTCTGACCGTCACGCTGCCCAAGGAACAGCCCGAACCTGAAAAGACGACCCGCAGGATCGCGATCGGGTCGGGCAAGCAAAACTAAACGGCAAATAACAATTCGCCGGACGGGGAGAATGCTCCGTCCGGCGAATGGTTGTTTTTGGGGTTACTGTTCGCCGCGCGCGGCCTTGTCCATCGCCTTGGCGGCGGCTTTGCCCGCGCCCATCGCGAGGATGACGGTCGCCGCGCCCGTTACCGCGTCGCCGCCCGCGTACACGTTTTCGCGCGAGGTCAGCCCGGTTTCCTCGTTGGCGACGATGCAGCCCCATTTGTTCGCCTCCAAGCCCGCCGTCGTCTGCCGAATCAGCGGGTTGGGCGACGTGCCGATGGACATGACCACGCAGTCGCACGGGATGGAGAAATCAGAACCTTCCTTCACGACCGGTCTTCTGCGCCCGGACGCGTCCGGCTCGCCGAGCGTCATTTCCACGCAGGAAAGCGCCGCGACGTTGCCCTGCTCGTCGCCCTCGACGGCGGTCGGGTTGCACAGCACGCGGAAAATCACGCCCTCTTCCTTGGCGTGCTCCACTTCCTCTATCCGCGCGGGCATCTCGGCTTCCGAGCGCCGATAGACGATGTACACTTCCTCCGCGCCAAGGCGCACCGCGCAGCGCGCCGCGTCCATGGCGACGTTGCCGCCGCCGACCACGCACACGCGCTTGGCTCGCAGGATCGGCGTTTGGCTGTCCTCTTGATAGGCTTTCATGAGGTTGACGCGCGTGAGGAATTCGTTGGCGGAATACACGCCCTTGAGCGATTCGCCCGGTATGTTCATGAAGCTGGGCAACCCCGCGCCCGTGCCGAGGAACACGCACTTGTACCCCTCGTCAAACAGCTCGTCCACCGTCAACACGCGCCCGATCACCATGTTGGTGCGCACCGCCACGCCCATCTTTTCGAGCGTTTCGATTTCGCGCCGCACGATGTCCTTGGGCAGCCGGAACTCCGGAATGCCGTAGACCAGCACGCCGCCGGCAAGGTGCAGCGCCTCAAACACCGTCACCTCGTAGCCCATGCGCGCCAAATCGCCCGCGCAGGTCAGCCCCGCGGGGCCCGCGCCCACGACCGCCATTTTCACGCCGTTGCTTTGCGCTTGGGCGGGCGCGGCGCTGCCGTTTGCGGCGTGCCAGTCCGCCACGAAGCGCTCCAGCCTGCCCACGCCGACCGGGTCGCCCTTCACGCCGCGCACGCAGTATTTTTCGCACTGGGACTCCTGCGGGCAGACGCGCCCGCAAACGGCGGGCAGCGAGGACGACTGCGCGATCACCTGATACGCGCCCTCGAAATCGCCCGCGTTGATATGCGCGATGAACCCGGGAATGTCGATCATCACCGGGCAGCCCTTGACGCAGGGCTTATGCTTGCAATTCAAGCACCGCGCCGCCTCGTCGCGCGCGATCTCCTCTGTGTAGCCCAGCGCGACCTCGGAAAAATTCCCGCGCCGAACGTCCGCGTCCTGCACGGGCATGGGGTTTTTGTCCTTGCGCATATTGGGCATGTCAATTCGCCCCCTTCAGCAGGTTGCACGCCGCGTCGTAGGCGTGCCTTTCCTGCGCTTCGTACATCCGCGAGCGCGCGATCGCCTCGTCAAAGTCCACCTCGTGCCCGTCGAAATCCGGGCCGTCGATGCACGCGAACTTGACCTTGCCGCCGACCGTCAGCCGACAGCCGCCGCACATGCCCGTGCCGTCGATCATCACCGGGTTCATGCTCACGACGGTCTTCACGCCGTATGCCTTGGTGAGCTTGGCGACGAACTTCATCATGACAAGCGGCCCGATGGCGATCACTTCGTCATACGCGCCCGCGTCGAGCAGCCGTTTGAGCGCGTCGGTCACCAGCCCTTTCTCGCCCGCCGTGCCGTCGTCGGTCATGAGCGCGAGCGAATCGGAAATCGCGCGGAACTCGTCCTCCAGTATCACCAGCCCGCGCGAGCGAAAGCCGATCACGCTATCAACGTGCGCGCCCCGCGCTTTGAGTTTTTTCGCGACGGGGTACGCGATGGCGCAGCCCACGCCGCCGCCCACCACGCATACGCGCGAAAGCCCGTCGGTATGCGTCGGCACGCCGAGCGGCCCTACCAAATCGTGCACGCGCTCGCCCGCCTGCTTCCGTGACAGCAGCAGCGTGCCCGCGCCGACGATCTGCACCACCAGCGACACCGTGCCGCGCTCGCGGTCATAATCCGCGATGGTCAGCGGGATGCGTTCGCTGTCCTCGTCTGCGCGCACGATCACAAACTGCCCGGGCTCGGCTTTGCGCGCGATCAGCGGCGCGTCCAGCACGATGCGGAACACGCTCTCGTTGAGCGCCTGTCTTTCCAAAATGGTCGTCATGTTCGTCACCCTTTCCAAACCGTACCCGCGTATTATACGGCAAACCGCCGCGCTTGCCAAGGCGAAAAGCACAAGAAAAACGACGGCGCGTGCTTGTCCGTCATGAGATATCGTTGCTGCGCGCCCTGTCCATCTCGCACGCCGCCTGAATGAACGCGCCCGTGCCCTTGAGGTCATAGGCGATCACCGGCTCGCCGATGTAATAGGCGAACGAGCCGTCGCGCGGCGGGTCGCCGCCCAGCCCGGCGCACCGGCAGCAATCTTTGAGGTACAGCGCGCCGCCCGGTTCTTGCGCGACAAAGCGCCGCGCGAGCGCGTCAAAGGACACTTGCGCCGCGACGCCGACGTCGTTTGGCAGAAGCCCCAGCCGCGCGCCCTTGAGCAGCGCGTACGCGAACATGCACGAGCACGAGGATTCCGCGTAATTGCCCTGCCTGCCCGGGCAGTCGAGCACCTGCTCCCATACGCCGCCTTGGCGGTACTTTAGGACGCTTTGCGCCATGCCGCGCAGTATGCCGAGCAGCTCCTCGCGGTCGCCCGCGGCGTGCGGCAGCATGTCCAGTACGTCGACCAGCGCCACCATGTACCAGCCCATCGCGCGCCCCCACGCGTGCCGCGCCTGACCGGTTTGCTTGTCCGCCCACGGCTGCGCGCGCGCCGCGTCCCACGCGTGGCGGCTGAGCCCAGTCGCCGCGTCGTAGGTGTGCCGATAGGCAAGCAAGAACTGCTTTGTTACATCGTCGATCACGCCTGCTTCTTCACCTGTAACCAGCGTGTATTCCAGATAGAAAGGCGCAGCCATGTGCAGCCCGTCGAGCCACATCTGCTGGGGATAGCACAGCTTGTGCCAGAAGCCGCCATCCGTCGTGCGCGGCTGGCTGCGGAGCTGCTCGCGCAGGAGACTGGCGGCGCGCATGTATTTGCCGTCGCCCGTCTTTTGATAGAGGTACAAGAGCTGCCTGCCGTTGCAGAGATAGTCGAGGTTGTATGCCCGCATGTCGTAGCCGCGAACGCTGCCGTCCGCGCAAAGAAAGCTGTCCACGCCGCGCTGGATATAGTCAAAATACTTGCGCTCGCCGGACTGCTCAAAGAGCATCTCCATGCCGCGCCAGACCACGCCGTAATCATAGCTCCACGCCTTGGACAGCACGCCCTCGCGCGCGATGGTCGCGTCCGCCATGCCGCGCGCCAGCGAAAGCGCGTCTTGGTTCATCGGCATACGCCCGCCTCCTTACCTTGTATTTCCACGCTGCCGTCGACGTCAAACGGTTCGCCGCTTGCGCCGAGCACGCGCGCGCCCGAGAACGCCACGCCCCGCGCGTTGCGCAGGAAGAAGCCCGCGCCGCGCATCGTCGGGCAGCCGTCCATCATGGCGGGCGTGCCGCCGGGCGCATCCTTCGCCATCTCCACCGTCACGTTTTGCAGCATCACGCCGTCCACGGGCATCTCGGGAAGCCCGAAGAAGAAGCCCGCGCATGCGCCGCATGCCCGCGCCGTGACGTTGGTGATCGCCACGTCGCGCAGGCTCGGCGTGCCCGCGTCCACCGGGCGCGGCGCTTTATCGCGCACATAATCGGTCTTGCCGTCCTTGCCGCAGTGGTAGTACATGTTGAACACGAACGGGCACAGTACGCTTTCCATCACGAGGTTGGAAAGCTGCACGCCCGACACCGCGCCGCCGCGCCCGCGCCGCGTTTTGAGGCGCACGCCGCGGTCGGTCTGATAAAACACGCAGTCGCTGACGAGCACGTTCTTGACGCCGCCCGACATTTCGCTGCCGAGCACCACGCCGCCGTGCCCGTGCAGGAAGTGGCACTGGGAGATGATGATGCGCTCGCACGCGCGCAGGTGGGGCGTGTCCTCCGTGCCGGATTTGATGGCGATGCAGTCGTCCCCCACGTCGATGACGCAGCCGATGATGCGCACGTCGCGGCAGGCGTTGGGGTTCACGCCGTCGGTGTTCGGGGAATCGGCGGGGTTCTTGATGTGCACGCCGCGCACGCACACGTCCTCGCAGCGCAGCGGGTGCACCGTCCAACAGGGAGAATTTTCCAGCCGCACGTTCTCGACTGTGACGCGGCGGCAGCCCGAAAAGCATACGAGGAACGGGCGCGGGTGCGTGAGCGCGCCGTCGCGGAGCGTTTGCCACCAGTAATCGCCCTGCCCGTTCAGCAGCCCGTCGCCCGTGACGCGGACATCCTCCGCGCCCTCTGCGAACACGCACGCCTGATGCACAAGCCCCGGCACGCCCTCGAACTCCAGCGGTATCGGCGGGTACGCGTTCTCGTCCCGCAAAAACCGAAGCTCCGCGCCGTTTTGCACATCCAGCGTGATGTGGCTCGCGAGCTTGATCGACCCGGTCGGGTACGTCCCCGGCGGCACGGTCAGCACGCCGCCGCCCTGCGCGGACAGCTCCGCGACCGCCGCGCGGAACGCCTCCGTCCAGTCCATCCCCTGCCGGGACAAGCGCGCGAACGCGCGAATATCCATCGTCATCCCTCCCGGCGATACTATAGCACACATGCGCGCCGCGAAACAACCGGGAAACGCAAAAAAGGCGCGGTTTCCGCGCGCCTCTCTTTGCAAACCGTTCCTATTCTAATCCTTCCACGATCCGCTGCATGTCGTCGCGCGAACGCGCGCCGTGCGCCCGGGCGATCACCGCGCGGCGCTCCTCCTCGGGCATCTGCGCGAAGCGTTTCATGGCGCGCTCGTTCATCGCCAGCGTCATGACAAAGCCCACCGGCAGCTCGCTCATCCCCATCACCTCGCGGAGATTATGCCCGCGCGGGAGCGGCAATATATTGGGAAATCCTGTTTTATGTTTAATGAAAAAATGTGTTTTGCAGAAAACCTATTGGCTTTTCGGACGAAACATGGTATATTGCCAATAGAGAATTAATGCAAAGCTACGTTCGAGGATTCGACAACGGAGGGAATGCCGGATGGCGAAGAATACTGGTTTATCGCAGGCGAAAGATGCCAAGAAAGATGAGTTCTACACCGCATACGAAGATATTCAAGCTGAAATGAATCACTATGAAGACAAGTTTAAGAATAAAACCGTACTATGTAATTGCGACGACCCTTTCGAGAGTAATTTTTGCAGGTTCTTTCTGCGCAACTTCAATTATCTTAACTTAAAACGTTTGATATGCACCTCCTATATTACGTCTCCGGTGATCGGTCAGCAACTAACAATTTTTGACTTGCTGGATGAACCCGCCGCAAAAGGCAACGGATACGTGATGGATATCGACCATGTGCCTATGAGAAATAACAGAGGCGTTACGGACGCAGACATTGACGCGTTGCTGAAATCAAAGAAACGCGGCGTAAAAAAGCTAAAGGAAGACGGTGATTTCAGGTCTGATGAATGCGTGGAATACCTCAAGCAAGCAGACATTGTGGTAACAAATCCACCGTTTAGCTTGTTCAGAGAATATGTGGCGCAGTTAATAGCCTACAAGAAGGAGTTTCTGATAATCGGGAACGTAAACGCCATTACATACAAAGAAATATTCCCGTTAATCAAAGATAATGCAATGTGGCTGGGCGCGAGCATTCACAGCGGCGACAGAAAATTCTATGTTCCCGACGATTACCCGCTGAACGCGGCAGGCTGCGGCATTGACAAGGGCGGCAGGAAATACATTCGTGTGAAAGGAGTCAGATGGTTTACCAATCTCGACTATGCAAGAAGACACGAAGAACTAGTATTGTATAAACGGTATCATGGAAATGAAGATCAATATCCGAAATATGATAATTATGATGCCATCAACGTAGATAAAGTTTCGGATATTCCATGTGATTACTACAAAGATGAAGTATTTGTGAATAATGATAAGAATAACTTGACAAACATCGATAAAAATGGTATAATTATACAGACAACAGACAACAGACAACAGACAACAGACAACAGACAACAGACAACAGACGCTCGCTGCATAACGCAAGATGCAACGGCGTTATGGGCGTGCCAATCACCTTCCTCGACAAGCATAACCCTGAACAATTCGAGATTGTCGGAGCAACCGAGAGCGAGGGAAAGGGATTCTCGCGCGAATTGTGGGATGCCGACAGTGGAGTTGCGCAACCGGTCGTACATGGAGAGAGAAGATATAAGAGACTTTTCATTAAGAGAAAGATGTAACGGCATCATGGGCGTTCCGATTACATTTTTAGATAAGCATAACCCTGAACAGTTTGAAATCATTGGACTTGCGGCGGGAAATATCAAAGGGCTTGCAGGAATACCACCAAGAACGGGGAAAGACGGACCTTATATCAATGGCAAGCTGCGATATGGAAGGATTCTTATCAGAAGATTGATTTAGCGGAGAAATTTGCGTTTTGCAGATACATGTAAATGATTAGATGCGTTGAGAAGTAATAGGAGGACAGAAAAGTGCGAATCGAGCCAAAATCCATAAAAATCTGTGATATATTTGAAAGCTACGCAGACAACGGCGACGACGGCGTATTTGCTTACGGCGGCAGGCTTGCCGTTCGTCCTCCGTATCAACGGGAGTTCGTGTATGACAGCGAACAAGCCGAGGCGGTTATCCATACGGTGTTGAAAGGGTATCCGCTGAATGTAATGTATTGGGTAAAAACGGGCAACGAGCGGTATGAAGTGCTCGACGGTCAGCAAAGAACGCTGTCTGTCATGCAATATCTGAAACATCAGTTTTCCATCACTTTAAACGGACAGAAGTTTTATTGGGACGCCTTGCCCGACGACCAGTTCAACACCATCATGAGCTATCCGTTTATGGTCTACATCTGCGAGGGCGAGGAATCGGAAAAGCTGGAGTGGTTTCGGGTCGTGAATATCGCCGGAGAAAAGCTGACGGAGCAGGAACTTCGCAACTCCGTCTATACGGGCGAATGGCTTTCAGACGCAAAGAGATACTTTTCCAAGCGCAACTGCGCCGCGAAAGGACTATCCGAGAAATACATAACGGGCGATCCAAACCGTCAGGAACTGCTTGAGAAGGCGTTAAAGGGCATCAGCGAGTATCATGGAATCGCGAATATTACCGAATACATGGCGCGCCATAAGTCGGACGCGGACGCAGACGAACTGTGGCAGTATTTTCTGGATGTGATTCGTTGGGTCGAGAAAATCTTTCCCGTATACTATTCGGACATGAAAGGCTTGGATTGGTGTCATCTGTATAACGCGTATCATCATCGCTCTTACAATTCCTCTGTGATCGGCGCGGAAACAAAACGTCTGCACGAAGATGATGATGTTCAGCGGACAAAAGGAATCTACGAGTTCTTGCTTTGTAAAGACTCCGACCCGTTTGCCGGAAGACTGCTTAATCTACGGGCTTTTGATAAGAGGGATAAAATGACCGCGTATAGTCGGCAGGAAGGCGTTTGCCCGATATGCGGCGGGCACTTCGCGTTTGAGGATATGGAAGGCGACCACATCAAGCCGTGGAGCAAAGGCGGGCATACGACGCAAGATAACTGCCAGATGCTTTGCAGGGACTGTAACGGAAAAAAGACAGACAGGTACTGATATAATTTTTGCATGGACGATGCCCGCAGAGGCGGTATCTATGCTGCCATTTTCGTACCCTATCATAAAATCGCGGTCAGCGATTTTCAGTGATTTGACGGGATGCGTCGAAGGGCGTTTAGCGCCTTCGACTCGTTCCGCAGGGGCGGCTTTGCCGTCCCGAGGAGCAGCCGACAGGCTGCTTCCTTGCGCGATTTCCGCCCGGGAGGCTCCCGCAGGAGCCGAGAGGAAATCGTGTTCCGAACAAAGGGGCGTCCCCCGCCCCTTTGTTCGCAGGCGCGCGGGTTTTCAACCTTGCAATTTTTGTCGTTTCCCTGTACAATAGCATGCGTCAAGAAGAACGAGGAGGCGGTTTTCCGTGGATTACATACAGGCGGCGAAGGACTTCGTGGAGAACGAAAAGCAGTTCCATCTGGGCGTGATCCCCACCGAGCAGTCCAACCCGCGCACCAAGACGCTTTCCAAGACCATCGCAGGGGACACGGCGGCGGGCGTCGCCATGATCCTCTCCGCCGACGCGGACATTCCCGAGGTCGCGCGGCGCGCGTTCGCGAGCGACGAATACAAGCGGCTGGTCGCCGATATCCGTCGGGTGATGGACACGCGGCATGTGGCGCTGTTTTCCAGCGTGGGCGCGTCGGGGCGCATGGCGCTGCAATTGGACGCGACATGGCGGCTGTTCTGGCAGACGCTCGCCGTGCGCCTGCCCGCCAAGCGCGCGGAGTTTCTGGAGATCTCGGAATGCGTCAACAGCCTCATGACGGGCGGCGACCGCGCGATGGTGCGCTCGGTCGAGAATTTTGAGGATTACATGACGTTCGGCGCGCGCCAGATCGACGACGCGGGCGTAGGCGAGGGCGACGTGGTCATCGCGCTGGCGGAGTGCGGGCTGTCGGCGAGCATCAACGGCTCGGCGATCGAGGGCGACGTGCGCGGCTGCGCGACGTATTACCTCTATTGCAATCCCAAGGACGTGCTGTGCAAGCATTTGGAGCGCTGCCGGCTGGTGTTTGAGCGCCCGAATATCATCCAGATGCCGCTGTACGTGGGCAACATGGCGGTGTCCGGCTCGACACGCATGCAGGTGACGACGGTCGAACTGCTGGTCGCGGGCGCTGCGCTGGAGATGGCGGCGGACAGCTGGCTGCGCGACCATTTGACCGAAGCGGAATACGCCGCGCTGGGCACGGTCGCGCTCACGGGCGACGGCTACGCCGACGCGTTCATCGATTTGTCCCGCCAGCTTTCCTCGGGCGATGCGCTCAAGGGCTTGGCGGAAGCGGTCGAGCTGGAGGCGGCGGTCTACACGCAGGGCGGCCGCGTGACCTATATCACGCACGATTATTTGCAGGACATCCTGACCGACACCACCGAGCGCCAGCCGACGTTCACGCTGCCGCCCTACCGCAAGATCGCCGATAAGACGGGCCCCGTGAGCTGGGCGTACGCCAAAGACCCGCTGTATCCCAACGAAGTCGCGTGGCAGCACGTTTTCCGCAGACCCATCAAGGGCTTGGATTGGACGCGCGAGGATTATATCCAGATGAAAGCCGCGCCCGCCATCGTCGCCAACCCGCCGTCTGTCGGCAGCGACGAGATCCCGCAGTACTGCATCGGCTGGGAAGACGACGAGAGCCGCTACGAGGTTTCGCCCGCGCTTTTGACCTGCGTGGACATCGACGGCTCGGCGCGCTGCGGCGTGATGCAGTGGTACAAGCAGCACATCGGCAAGTTCTCGCAGGGCGCTGCGCTGCGCATGGGCAGGATCCCCGAGGGCGACTTGACGGATAACGACATCCGCGTGCCGGTGACGATGCCGGACACCTGTATGGCGCTGCTGCCGCACCTGATGGTCAAGCTCGCGTTCAACGTTCTGTCCACCGCGACGATGGCGAAGATGGGGCGCGTCTGGGGCAACTGGATGATCCAGGTGCTGCCGACGAACAAAAAGCTCATCGACCGTTCGACGCGCATCATCGCCAACCTCGCCAACATCCCGTATGAACAGGCGTGCGAGGAATTCTTCAAGAGCTACCTCTCGCGCGAGCCCGGGCAGGAGTACCGCGAGAGCTACGTGGTGGAAACGCTGCGCAGGCTGGGCTTTGACCCGAACAAATAAGCAAGCGCGATAGAAGGGGAGGCACACATGACCATCGTCACGGAGGATAGTCCCGCGCATTCCGGCGCGGCGTTTGACCACGACAAATACACGCTCCTGCAGTCCGAGCACATCCGCGCGCGCATCGCGCGCTTTGGCAAGCTCTACCTCGAATTCGGCGGCAAGCTGTTTGACGATTACCACGCTTCGCGCGTGCTCCCGGGCTTCCGCCCGGACAGCAAAATGACCATGCTGCTCAATTTGCGCGACCAAGCCGAGGTCGTCATCTGCATCTGCGCAGACGACATCGAAAAGAGCAAGGTGCGCGGCGATTTGGGCATCACCTACGATTCCGACGTGCTCCGGCTGATCGACGCGTTCCGGGGTGTCGGGCTGTACGTGGGCAGCGTCGTCATCACGCAGTACGCGCAGCAGCCAAACGCCGAAACGTTCATCCGCAGGCTGTCGGAATTGGGCGTGCGCGCCTACCGGCATTACCCGATTGCCGGGTATCCGATGGACGTGGCGCACATCGTGTCCGACGAGGGCTACGGGCGCAACGAATATGTCGAGACGACGCGCCCGCTGATCATCGTGACGGCGCCGGGCCCCGGCTCGGGCAAAATGGCGACGTGCCTTTCCCAGCTGTATCAGGAGCACACGCGCGGCGTGCAGGCGGGGTACGCCAAGTATGAGACGTTCCCCATCTGGAATTTGCCGATCAAGCACCCGGTGAACGTCGCCTACGAGGCGGCGACCGCCGATTTGTCCGACGTGAACATGATCGACCCCTTCCATCTGGAGGAGTACGGCGTTACGACGGTCAACTATAACCGCGATATCGAGATTTTCCCGGTACTGCGCGCCATGTTCGAGCGCATCTGGGGCGAGTCGCCCTACCGCTCGCCGACGGACATGGGCGTGAACATGATCGGCTCGTGCATCATCGACGACGAGGCGTGCAAGCGCGCCGCGCGGCAGGAGATCATCAGGCGGTACTACGCCGCGCGCTGCCTGCGCATCCAAGGGCACGCGAGCGACGAAGAAGTCGGTAAAATCAAGCTGCTGCTGCACCAGCTTGGCATCGACGTAGCGGAGCGCCCGGTCATCCCCGCGGCGCTCGAACGCGCCGAGGAAACGGGCGCGCCCGCCGCCGCCATCCAGCTTCCGGACGGCAAAATCGTCACCGGCAAGACGACCTCGCTGCTCGGCGCGTCCGCCGCTATGCTGCTCAACGCGCTCAAGGAACTCGCGGGCATCGACAAGCAGGCGCACCTGCTGCCGCCGCGCATCATCGGGCCGATTCAGGAATTGAAGTGCGATTACCTCGGCAACGGCAACCCGCGCCTGCATACCGACGAGGTGCTCGTCGCGCTGTCGATTTGCGCGGCGACCAGCAAGCAGGCGGCGCTTGCCATGCGCCAGCTTCCGCTGCTCAAGGGCTGCGAGGTGCACGCCTCGGTGCTGCTGTCGCAGGTGGACGAAACGGTGTTTCGCCGCCTCGGCGTGAACCTCACCTGCGAGGCGCGGTATCAAACCAGAAAGCTCTATCACGGCAAATGACGCATAAAACGGGCGCGCGCCGCGCAAGCTGAACTGAAACGGAGGCGAAGGCATGTTCAGAATCGCGCTTCAATTTCTGTTTTGCACGGCGGCGGTGCCGCTTTGCGCGTACGCGCTGCCCGGCGTGTACGCGCCTTCCTCTGCGCACGCGTTGATTGTCGGCGCGTGCCTCGCACTGCTGTTTCTGGTGCTGCGCCCGGTCGCGCGGCTGCTGCTCTCGGTGCTCAACGCGCTGACGATCGGGCTGCTGGGGCTTGCCATCGATTGGGGATTGGTGCTGCTCTGCGCATGGATCGTCCCCGGCTATCTGGCGCTGGAGAGCGCGTGGTGGGCGCTGGCGGTCGCGGTCGTCGCCAACCTGCTGCGCGCGCTGGCGGGCAAGCTGGCAAAACGGGTCTAGGTAACCACTGACTTATTCCCGCGACGGCTGACGGGCGCATTTCCGCCATCTCGCGCTTGCATCTTCCTTGACGTAGCGCTGCTACGCCTACGGAATCTGCAAGCGCAATCTGACGAAAATTCACCTCGCCATCCGCCACGTGAATAAATCAGCGGTTACCTAGGCGCGCTTTTTGAATCCGTTGATTGCGTCATAGGTGATTGCCTTATGGCGCTTTTCGTGTTAATATAATCCTATGGATGCACTTTCCGCCGTGCTCGCGGCGCGGGCGATTCTGGAGGATGTCACGCCGCTTGCGCGGGATTGCGGGCGGCTCTGCGGCGCGCGCTGCTGCCAGGCGGACGAGGACGGGCGCGGCGGCATGCTGCTGTTTCCCGGCGAGCAGGCGCTCTACGCCGGACGCGCGGGCTTCACGCTCTACGGCGACGACAGCGTGATGCCCGGCATGACGCTGCTTGTCTGCGACGGGCATTGCGACCGCAAGGAGCGCCCGCTTGCCTGTCGCGTGTTCCCCGCAACGCCGCTTTTGCGCGAAAACAAGCTGTCGGTTGCGCTCGACGTGCGCGCGTGGGAAGTCTGCCCGCTGATGGAAATGGGCGCGCGGGCGCTTTCGGGCGCGTTCATGGAGGCGGTGCGCGAGGCGGCGCGGACGCTGTGCAAGTGTCCCGAACACAGGGCGTATCTGCGGGCGCTGACGCGGTATCTTTCCGAATTTTCCAAGCTGTAAGCGGGGGTGTTTGCGTGATCTGGCAGCGGGCGGAATGCGCGCGCGAGGAGCACATGCAGGACGGGGCGGGCGGCGCGCTGGTGGCGGGCGACGTGCGCGACGCGGCGCTGCAGGAATACGCCGGGAAGGCGCAGTGCGTGTACATGGACCCGCCGTTTTTCACGGGCGAACGGTTCGTGCTGCGCATGCGCGTGGGCGACGACGGTTGGCAGTCGGGCAAGCGCGCGCTGACGCTGCCCGCCTTTTATGACCGCGCGGGCGACAGCGGCGACGAATACCTCGCCATGCTACGCGCCGCGCTCGACAAGGCGTACGCGCTGCTTTCGCCGTCCGGCTCGCTGTTTCTGCATCTGGACAGCCGCATGCACGCGCGCGCGCGCATGCTGTGCGACGAAGTGTTCGGCGAGGAGAATTTCCTGAACGAAATCATATGGGCGTATCAGACGGGCGGGCGCGCCAAGCGCTATTTCAGCCGCAAGCACGACGTGATCCTGTTTTACCGCAAGTCTCCGTCGCACTTTTTCGACATCGAGCAAGTGCCGCTGCCGCGCAGCGAGAACCGTTCCAACCACATGAAACGCACGGTGGACGAGCACGGCCGCCCCTGCCGCACGATCAACACGGGCGGCAAGACCTACGTCTACTACGACGACGACCCGGTGTTCCCCGACGACGTGTGGACGGACGTCAGCCATTTGCAGCAGAAAGACCCGCAGCGTACGGGCTATGACACGCAAAAGCCGCTGGCGCTGCTGGACCGTATCGTGAAGTGCGCCACGCGCCCGGGCGATCTGGTCTGCGATTTGTTCTGCGGCTCGGGCACGGCGCTGGTATCGGCGGCGGGGCTGGGGCGCGAGTATCTGGGGCTGGACAAGAGCGAGCGCGCGATCGCGGTGTCGCGCAAGCGCCTGCTGGGCACGCGGCTGTCGGTGCGCGCGCCGCTGTCGGACACGGGCGCGCTGGTGGACGCGGCGCTGTACCCCGGCATCGGCTATTACGACGTGCGCCTCAACGACTACACGCTCCCCAAGGGCGCGCTCGCGGACGCTGGCGCGTCGCCCAAGGGCATGACGCTGGCGGCGCTGGACGCGGTCGACCAGTGGTCGGTGGGCTTTCTGCGCGGCAATGTGTTTGAGTGCTACGCGTCGGCGGCGCGCCGCAAGCAAACGCCCGCGCTGCCCGAAACGCTGCAGCTCCCGCTGCTGCGCGGGCGCGTGGCGATCCTGATCGTCGACGTGCTCGGCAACCGCACGCTCTGGACGGCATAATATCTATTTGCGCCTTCCCGCGCATATCCTCGGGCGGGAGGGATGGTCATGCGGGAGGATATCGCGGCGCGGTGCTTGCTGGAAGGGCAGTTTGTGGCGGAGAACGGGGCGACGGTGCGGCAGGCGGCGGCGAAGTTCGGGGTGAGCAAGAGCTTGGTGCATCAGGATTTGCGCGTGCGCCTGCGCGCGGTGTACCCGGCGCTGCATCGGGAGGTCGCGGCGGTGCTGGACAAAAACAAGGCGGAACGCCATGTGCGCGGCGGCGAGGCGACGCGCGCAAAGTACACCCGGGTGGGGAATGTCAGTATAAAATGAGCGTATATTTCCAAAAAAGTGGCGCATAATAACCTGTACCAAGGCAAAAAGAAGGAGTTATGCGATTTATGTCGAATGTATGAAGCAGTTAGTAACATTTTCCAGCACCTCGGAGGACGGGAAGTGTCCGCTAACTCGAAAATTCATGTAGGGGCGACCTTGGGTCGCCCGCCGACGCATTAAAGAAGGATAGTAATTTATGGCTTCTGTTGACGACATTGGAATCGATTTGGGCACGTCCAACGTGGTGGTATACGCCAAGTTCAAGGGCGTCGTGTTTTCCGAGCCGGCGGTGGTCGCGGTCGAACGCGACACGCGCAACGTCATCGCCATCGGCGAGGACGCGCGCAAGATGGTCGGCAGAACGCCGCGAAGCATACTGGCGGTGCGTCCTTTGCGCGACGGCAGCGTGGGCGATTTTGAGCTGACGGGCAGCATGCTGCGGTATTTCATGCTGCGCGTGGTCGGCAAGCACCTGTTCGCGCGCCCGCGCATCGTGATTTCCGTGCCCTCGGTCGTCAACGAAATGGAGCGCCGGAGCATCACGGCGTGCCTGTTCGAGGCGGGCGCGCGGCGCACGCAGGTGCTGGACAGACCCATCGCCGCCGCTATCGGCGCGAACCTGCCGATCACCGATCCTTACGGCGCGATGATCGTGGACATCGGCGCGGGCTTGACGGATATTGCTGTCCTGTCGCGTTCCAGCGTCATGGTCAGCGACATCTGCAAGACCTCGGGCGACGCGTTTGACGACGCGATCATCCGCTTCATCCGCCGCAAGCACAACCTCATCATCGGCGAGGTTACGGCGGAGAACGTCAAAATCAGCATCGGCTCGGCGGTCAAGCGGCAAGAAACGCTGTATATGGACGTGACCGGGCGTGATTTCCTGTCGGGCTTGCCGCGCACGCTCGAGGTGACGAGCGACGAGATCACCGAGGCGATCGAAGACCCGGTGCAGGCGCTGGTGGACGCGATCCACGCGGTGCTCGAGCGCGCGCCCGCCGAGCTTGCGTCGGACGTGTTCGAGTCGGGCATCACGCTGACGGGCGGCGGCGCGCTGCTGTCCGGGCTGCCGGACGCGATTTACGCCGGGCTCAACGGCACGGAAGTGCGCATGGCGGATAACCCGCAGGAGTGCGTGGCGCGCGGGTGCGGCCTCGCGCTGGAGGATACCGTCAAGTGGCGCGAGTTCCTCTCCGACGGCAAGAAGCGCCTGTAATCTATATGGAAGAATTTGACATTCGCCCGGCAATACAAGCCGATCTGCCTGCCATCCGCGTCATCATCGCCGCTGCGCAGGCGTTTTTGCGCGCGCAGGGCGTTGACCAGTGGCAAAACGGCTACCCCGACGACGCGGCGCTTCTGCGCGATATCGCGTCCGGCGCGGGCTATATAGTAGAAGAAACCCACGCTGTTCGCGCATATTTCGCGCTGTCGTTCGCGGGCGAGCCGACGTATGACGCGATTTTTGACGGTGCGTGGCGCACGTCCGGCGCGTTCGGCGTGGTGCACCGGCTGGCGGTGTCGCCCGATTGCCGCCGCGGCGGGGTCGCTTCGCGCGCGCTCGGTTTCTGCGCCACTGCCGCCCGCGCGCGCGGCGTACCCGCGCTGCGCGTCGACACGCACGAGCGCAATCGCCCGATGCGCGGCATGCTCGAAAAGAACGGCTTCCGGTATTGCTGTGTGATCTATCTGGCAAACGGCGACCCGCGCGTGGGGTACGAGAAGCTTGTTTAGAAAACAGGGCTGCCGCGATCGCGCGTGACAGCCCCGTTCTTTGCGTTGCGCGGTTACTCCACCCCGCGAATGGCGCTGAGCGGCCAGAGCACCGTCCGGATATGCCCGACGATCATGTCCTTGCTGATGGGCCCCACGTCGGAGGAGTGGCTGTCGTGGCTGACGGCGCGGTTATCGCCGAGCACGAAGTATTCATTCTCGCCCAGCACGCGGCGCGAATAGGCGTAGGTCGGCGGGTAATCGACGTACGCCTCGGTCTGCGGCACGTCGTTGACATACAGCGTGCCGTTCATGACGGCGACGCTGTCGCCCGGGAGCGCGACCAGCCGCTTGACGAACAGCGTGTGCGACACGAGCTTCATTTCCAGCCCCGCGCCCAAATGCAGCGTATTTTCGGTGTTCCGCGCGGGATAGCGGCAGAGCACCGCGTCGCCGCGCTGGTAGTTGCCCGATAAATAATCGAACTTCGTCACGAACACGATTTCGCCGTCGATCAGCGTGTTGTTCATGCTCCCGCCGTCCACGCGGATGAACTCGAACACCAGCGTGCGAATCAACACGGCGATGACGACCGCCGCCAGCAGCATCAGAATCCAGCTCATGATTTCCTTCTTTACGTCGATGGGCTCGCCCTTTTTGTTTAACCTGACTTTCTTTTCCTTTTTGACCTTCTGCTCCGCGTTGACCGGTTCCGTCGTGCTCATTGCTCTATCTCCTCGCTGCTTGTCTGCGCCCGCGAAAGCACCTTTTTGCGGCGCTTGACGAACGTATCGCGGTCGAGCATGACGACCCGGCCGCACCCTTGGCACTTGATTTTGATGTCCGCGCCCGTGCGCGTGACCGTCCACACGTCGTTTCCGCAGGGATGCTTTTTGCGCGTCTGAATCACGTCGCCCAGTAAAATGGGTTCTTCCACGGTCGGCGCCTCCCCCCGCGAATCGCTCGCTTGCCTATTATACGCGATGCGCGCGTGTTTTTCAAGTGCGCGCGCTGTGTGAAAATAAGGCAGGAGGGAGGCACGGAAGGGAATAGGGGTGAGGGAGAAGGGATTAGGGATGAGGGTAACGTATGGGCGGCGTTTTGCCGCGCCTCGCCTCGTCGTCGCCGTCATCATACGCAAACTTCAAATTTCTTCATGCGCGCCACGCGCTTCATTCCTTCATTCCTTCATTCGCGGCGGTGCATCGCTGCGTCAGTATTCCCGCAAAACCAGCTCCGTCTGCCCCTCGTTCATACCGTCCGTTACGCGCAGCACCTTGGGATGGCGCGCGTATTCCTCGCGCAGCAGTTTTCGCAGCGTATCGCCGCCGTGATACCCGTGTATCACGCGAATGCGGTAGTCTCCCGGCGTGGCGCGCCGCAGCGCCGCGTCGAGCGCGACGCGCGCCTGATACGCGTTCTTGCCGTGCAGGTCGATTTCCATCATGGCATATCCTCGAATGTTAATGCGTCGGGACGATGTGGGCATCGTCCCCTACAAACACGACGGTTTGCGTATATCGCCGTTCGTCCCCGTAGGGGCGGGGCTTTGCTCCGCCCGCCCGCCCGTCCATCCGTCCCCGTGTAGGGGGCGATGCCCACATCGCTCCGCCCGCCCGCCGTTTCCTTCAATATTATACGCCGCGCATCGTCCCCCTGTCAAACGGCGAAAAACACACCAAAAACACACGAAATATTCCCAGCAAACCCAAAATAATGCTTGACAATATGTTATGCAGCGGTTACAATGTAATCGAGGGATTAGCTTTACGCTGTTCGCGTACCTTGATAACTGATGGTTTCCATGATTGCACCGGGCGCGAGCGCACCCCGCGGCTTGCGGGCGCTTCCCATCCCCGCGTTCACGCCCTCCCCCAAATATTGACGAAAACTTTCCAGCCCTTTGCAATACTCGCGTTCCCCGCGCGTATGTATAAGTGCAAGGAAAACCGCCCCGGACAGGGGCAAGATGAAAGAGGAGGATGGAACGATGGCAAAGACGATTGATGAACTCAAAAAAATGGCTTCTGATCTTGGTGTAACTGATCTTGATAAAAAACTCGGTGAATTAACGGATAAGGAACTCGATGACATTGCTGGCGGTGCGTATGATTTGAAGGAATGGAATACATTTAGTGATCAGAGGCGCATTCAAGAGATTATGACGTCAATCATCAACAAACAGAATGGCATCAGGTGTGCAATGGACTAATCGCTTCAGAATTGCATGGCACATGGATTCTCGATAGAACATCCGTATAGCGGTTGTTCTATCATGTTATTACTTTATTTGGAGGAGTAATATGAAAGTCTATCAAAAACCCGAAATGGTGTTCATTAACATTGATCCCGCTACTGCTTTTGCTAACAACTATAATAAGTGCTATCAATGGAACGCTTCTTTTAACGTGGAAACGCCAGCCACGGAAGGATGTGCCCCCTGTACAGATAATACAGGTACAGCTGGAGGCTATGATCCTTCGTATTGTTGGCTTCAGCAAAATGGTTGAACCGAATTCATTGTTTTACCTTTGCCCTCTCGGAAGACAATACCTGCGTAATAGCAGATATATGAGTTTTACTACTAATGATAAAGAGAAGGCATTGCTCTCAATATCATTTTCACGAGAGAAATGTACAGTGCCAAATAAGGCAGCAACAGTCTTTACAACTGGCTGCCTTAATTGCTTTTTTTATGAAGCATCTTTTTTTTGGCAATTCTTCCATCATTCTATTCCAGAGATACCGTGTACGCTTACGGCGGTATGTAATGAAGAATTTAATGAACTAATAATATACGGATTTCGTTATGACGTAGATACTGATTATACAAAATTAGATGAATTGCTTCTTTGCGTTTTCCGTTATCGTCTTCTTTGTGTTAATGGACTAATGTTGCACTCTGTAGCAATTGAATATAATCATTCTTGCATCCTGTTTTTTGGACCTCCTTCCGCTGGAAAAAGTACACAAGCAAGACTATGGGAAAAACATACGAATGCCACGTCAATAAATAATGATAGACCATTCATTATCTTTGAGAATGATCGGGCATACGTATTTGGCTCACCATGGAGCGGCAAAGAGCCTTGCTATGTGACTGTCTCTTACCCGCTGCTCCTCCTTGTTTTTGTTTATCAAGATAAAAAAAACTCTGTCATTGAATTGAAGGAGGGCGAAGCTTTTTCTTATATGTACCCGTGCTTCTATTGTAATTACGTATCAAAAAGACTAGAGAATCTATATATTGAGTTTTTGCAAAGAATTGTAAAAAAGTATCATGTACTAAAACTCCATTGTGATATAAGTGAAAATGCCGTTAGCACATTAAAATACATAGTGGATAAAACGGAGGCTGTGTGAAATGAGAATTCGTGAAGGTTTTCGACTTAAAAAAATCGTGGACGAATGGGTAGTATTCTCAACAGGAAAAAGAGCAATCGATTATAAGGGAACGTTGTTGTTAAATGATGTAGCCGCGATAATTTTTTCTGGTATAAAGAACGGTAAGAATAGAGAGGAGATCCTTGACAGCCTATTAAGCGAATATGATATTGATAGAGCAACAGCAGAGAAAGATATTGATGAATATGTAAAGCAGCTAAAGGAATTGAATATAATTGAATAATCAATCGAAAGGATTCTGCAAATGAGCATATTGCAAGATATTGCCAGACTTCCGGAAGACTCAAGATATGTAGCTTTTGAAACCCTTATTCGTGAAAAGGCAAGAAAACTGAGAATCCCTACTGCTGCTAACTTTGAGTTAACACCATACTGTACTCTCGATTGTAGAATGTGTTATGCAAAAATGACCCCAGAGCAAGTAAAGAAAACAGGTAAAAGGATAATCGGAAAGAATGAGTGGAAAAGAATAACGAAAGAGGCTGCTGAATTAGGTGTATATAGCGTTTCGATTACTGGTGGAGAACCTTTACTTCATCCAGAGTTTAAAGATATTTATACGGATATCTATAAAAATGGTATGCAGACAATACTAATGACGAATTGTACACTTATCGACAATGAGATGCTTGATTTTTTGTCTGATATGCCACCAATGTACATATCAACAACATTATACGGTTTTCTTCAGAGACATATGAGAGATTGTGCGGTGACGGCAGTGCATTTAAGAGAGTCATTAGTGCAATCCAGAGGCTCTATGATCGTGGAATTTCGTTAAGTATAAAGGCAACGGCAACAAAGTATAATAGAGATGATATAGCCGATATAAAAAGGTTTATCGAAGGCTTCGGTTTAAAACTTGGCTTGGTTTCAAATATCACTGCAACTAGACAAGGCGAAGAAAAAAATCTTCAAGAAGTTGCATTATCATTAAGTGAATTGGACGATTTAGAAAGAGCGTTAGGAAAAGAGTCAAAAATCGATTACTTCATTAGAACAAAAGCTGCCAAGGACAAAAGAATCGGACAAGCTCCAAAGGGATTCCCGTGTAGTGTTGGAAAGAACTATTTTGCAATCTCATGGGACGGTAGAATGCTGCCTTGTGTTGCATTTGATCCAATCAATCTATATCCATTGCAAGATGGATTAAAAGCGTGTTGGGAGGCAATGGTTGCTTGGTCAGATGGAGTTATGCCTTTACAAGAATGCTATGAATGCGAGTATAGGGAATTATGTAACATATGTTATGCTTCTAATTACCTCGATTGTGGTGAGTTTGGCAAGGTGTCCGATAGATTGTGTAGAAAGAAAGAGTTTGAGCGACAAACGAAATAGTAAGCCAAGCTTTGACAACTACAAAGTCCAGACTACAAAGTCCAGCACGGTATTACCGATTGAAGCGCCCCCGGGCGCTTTTTTCGTGCGCGCTTGTATCGCCCGCCTGCGTGTGGTATACTATAGACGGGAAATAGCGCAAGGAGGGAACGGCTATGCAAAGCATCGAACGAATACGCGTAGGCGTACAGAAAGCCGCGCTCCTATATCCCGTGAAGCGCGTTGAGTTGTTTGGCTCATACGCCGACGGTACAGCCGATGAAAACAGCGATATCGATTTTCTTGTGGAGTTTTCCGAGAAGCCGATTTCGCTGTTGAAGATTTGCGGTTTTCAACAGACCCTGATCGAAGCGCTTCAAAAAGACGTGGACATTGTCGAGCTTCCCTTGCGCGAAGGCAGCATGCTGAGAATCAACAAGACGGTGCGTGTGTATGAGAACTAGAGAGCGAGACGAAACGCTGCGTAAGAAAATCTTGCGCGAAATCGCCGATATCGAGGCGTTCACTGCGGGTATGACTTTAGAAGGCTTTTGTGCGGCGCGAATCGCGCAAAAAGCTGTGATGATGAGCCTGATGAATATTGGCGAACTGTCAAAATCCTTTTCCGACGCATATCTTGCGCAAACCGCCATGATACCATGGAAGGCGATTCGCGGGCTGCGGAATGTCGCCGCGCATCAATACGACGAAATCAAATTGCCGAATATCTGGGTCACGGTATGCGAGGATATTCCGACGCTCAAACGGAATCTTCAACTGTATACTCCAATCGAACGGTGATTGATACTTATAATTTGTGTGTTTCTCGTCTTTGCTACAAAGTCCAGCACGGCATTACCGATTGAAGCGCCCCCGGGCGCTTTTTTCGCGCGCGATTCTTTCGGCGCTCACGAATAGGGGCGCGCGCGGAAGATTCATATCGCCGCGCGGGATTGTAAATTCTTGTAATTTCGTTGATTTTACGGCTTTCTGTCGAAAGCTTATCATTGTTATTGTTACAAAAGTGTGTTATAGTATGACAGGGAAGAGAGTTTCCCGTTCTTGGTGACCTGATCGCCGGGATGAAATGCCCGGCGTTTTCCGTTGAATAGAGGGACTGGATAAAGGGAAGGGGATCATCATGAAGCGCACGGTCAAATGGGCGTTGCTGGCGGGACTGCTGCTTTGCGTGCTCACGTTTACGGGGTGCCTGCTCAGCCCGGACGCAACTGGCAACAACAACGCCGGAACGGGCTACACGGGCGATACGCCCTTCCGCACCTATGGCGCGACTTCGACGCCCGTGCCGCAGAATACGCAAATCACCGTGATCACGCCCACGCCCGACCCGGCGGGCGGCACGCAGAGCTGGCAGGTGTCGGGCGTGATCACGCCCACGCCGACCATCGGCGTGATGACGCCGCCACCGACCGCCACGCCGACCGTATCGCCCACGCCGACTGCGGCGGGCAGCGCGCTGCGGCTGGGCTCGCAGGGCGACGAAGTACGCGCCGTGCAGCGGCTGCTCAAGGGGCTGGGGTATTATTCCGGCTCTGTGGACGGCGATTTTGGCGAGGGCACGGAAAAGGCGGTCATCGCGTTCCAGAAGCAGAATAGGATCTCGGCGGACGGCGTTGTGGGCGCGCAGACGCTTGCCAAGCTGTCCGCGGCGAGCGCCGCGACCGCCGCGCCCTCGCGTACCAACACACCCACCGTGCGCGCGACCGCTACGCCCAAGGTATCGCAGAACTTGTACCTGCGCTACGGCGACACAGGTTCTGATGTGCGCACGATGCAAAACAGGCTGATCGCGCTGGGGTATCTGTCGGGCGAGGCGTCCGGCACGTTCGACCGCGTGACTGAAAAAGCGGTCACAGCGTTCCAGAAGCGCAATGTTTCGTATTCCGACGGCGTGGCGGGGCCGATGACGCTGACCGCGCTCTATTCCGCCAACGCCAAGGGCACTTCGACCTCGCAGGGCGTGATCGGCGTGAAGCTCGAACAAGGCTCGGAGGGCACGGAAGTCAAGCGCGTGCAGCAGCGGCTCAAGGAGCTGGGGTACTACTCCGGCTCGGTGGACGGCGATTACGGCTCGGGCACGATCGCGGCGGTCAAGGCGTTCCAGAACGCCAACAACCTCGACGACGACGGCAAGGCGGGGCCCATGACGCTCGACAAGCTCTACTCCGACGACGCGATTTCCGCGCGTCAGGCGGCGCGCACCAATACCCCGCGCCCGCGCGTGACCGATACGCCCAAGCCCACGTCCATCCCCGTCAGCCAGTATTACACCGTCACCGCCGCGCCCAGCGGCGATTATGTGACGCTGCGCATGGGCACCAAGGGCGCGCTGGTCGAGAGGATGCAGCAGGCGCTCAAGGATCAGGGCTACTATCGCGGCGACGTGGACGGCTATTACGGGCTGGGCACGTATGACGCGGTGGTCGCGTTCCAGAAGGACAAGGGGCTTTCGCAGGACGGCGCGGCGGGGCCCGCCACGCTGCGGTACTTGTATGAAGGCGACTTCCCCTACGGCGCTTGACGGCAAGCGCATGACGGGGCACAGAGAGGGGCTTTGCGGTTGATTCCGCAAAGCCCCTGTTGTTATTCGCTATGCACGCAGCATGTTTCCTACATGTCGTCAGCCGTTCTGGTTCAAGTCTATCTCGCCCGTTTTCGCGTCCACGACGATCATCTCCGCCGGGACGAGCTCGCCGTTGTCCGCGTGGTAGTGGAAGGTGATTTGCCATGTGTGGCTGCCCTCGTACAGTTCGTGGTAGAAGAACGTCGCGCTGACGATATAGGCATCCTTGTTTTCCAGCGAGCTGGCATCTTTGGCGAGCGCGAGCGCCTGTTCCTTGGGCATGTCGGTTTCGTCTGGCAGACCGGGGAAGGAGACGACATACGGCTTGTCGAGCGAGGACAGCTCGTGCATCAGCGCGTAGAACGCGCGCGCTTCGACGTCCCAGAACGCCATATCATGCCCGTACTGCGCGTACCAGCCGTTCATCACGGCGTCGGAATCCGCCGTGTACCGCGCGTAGAGTTCGTCCATCTTGTCCCAGAAATATTGCGGCGCGCGGTCTGAATACCACATCCCGGGCTTGCCGTCGGGGCGGCGCGTGGGGCTTGGGTCAACCTTGGCGGTTTGCGCGCGCGGGGTCAGGTTGGATTCCATGACGTAATTGTCCGCCCAGCGGTGCTCGTCCACGCCCATCACGCGCGCGGCGGTCACTTCGCCCGTCTGCGCGTCCACCTCGCACAGCGCGAACAATGGGTCGCCGACTTCGTAATCCTCGGGCATTTCCAGCCGCAGCAGCGCTTTCCAGACGGTGTGCGAATCGTCCCTGAGCAGCATGGCGTTGTCGCCGCCCTCGACTGTGTAGCCCATGCCCGCGATGTGCCCGCGCGCGATGTCCACGGCGGTCGCTTCGTCAATCATCTCGTTGTCCGGCTCGGGATAGTCCTGCGACAGGATATCGACCGCCCACCTGCGCCCCGTTTCGTCGGTCAAATCCTTGACGTTCGCAAGGCTCGCTTTGAACTCGTTCCACGCCTGCGCGCTCCAGTCGTACATGCCGCCGTACAGGTCGCGGAAGCGGTCGAGCACGTTGATTGCCGTCGCGTCCTCGCCGACCCCGGCGGTGCGCTGGCTGTCGCGCACGCCGCCCTCTTTGGTGAAGGTCACAAAGTAACTGTCGTGCGTCGCGTCGAGCGCGGCGTATTCGACGTACCACATTTTGCCTTGGTCGTGCTCGCTGTTTTTGTATACGGAATACTGCTGATGCCGCAGGTAGAGTTCGGGGTTATCCAAGTCGGGGTTCGCGCCCCACGTCGTTTGGATGTAGTCCTTGGCGAACGCTACGGCTTCCTCGCGCGTCATTTCGCCGGGTTGTGGCACGGTCAGGTTGTTCACGTCGAGCTGCCCTGTCGCAACGAGCAGATCGCCGTACCATTTCTGGTCTTCCAGCGACCATGCGCTGGGATAAAAGCCCAGCTCGGTCTTGGCGAACAGGCGCATGACCTCGTCTTTGTACTGCCCTTCCGCGTGCGCAAGGCGCTGGCGGGTGTCCGCGTCCAGTTCGATGCCGTTCTCCTCGGCGATGCGCAGGATTTCCTGCATTTCCGCCTGCGTCCACTTATCGGAGGATGTTTCGGTCGCCTTCGGCGCGAGGATGGAATCGACGAACTCTTTGCCGCCCAGCAGCGCCGCGGCAAGCGCGCCCACGGCGAGCAGCGCTAATATAATGGCGAATATCAAGCCGACTGACAGCTTCTTTTTCATGACGGTTTCCTTTCTATCTCCCGGCAGCTCGCGCAGCATGGCGTGCATGCGTGCGTCGAACGGCTCGGGGATGTCCGGGAGCATGGCGTTGATGGCTTGTTGATTAACCGTCACAGCGCGTTTCATTCAAACGTCACCTCCCTGTCAAGCGTTTTCCGCAGCGCCTTGCGCGCGCGGTGCAGCCTGTTTTTGAACGTCGTCACGGGCACGCCGAGCGCGCTCGCCGCCTCCCGTTCGGAATAGTCTTGCAGATACTTGAGGACGACCGGCAGGCGCAGTATGTCCGGCAGCGCCCAGATCGCTTCATACAGCGCGCGGTTGTCCTCGGGCGCTTGCCCGGGCACGGGCGGCGTTTCCGCCGGGAACACGCGCATGCGCTGGCGCTGGATGTTGCGGCATTCGTTGATCACGATGCGCGAGAGGAAGCCCTTGAAATGCTCCTCCTTCGCGCTCGCGCGCTTTTCCCACGCCTTGAGGAGCGCGGTCTGCACAGCGTCCTGCGCGTCCGCGTCGCTCCGCAGCAGCGAATAGGCGAGCTTATAGAGCGCCGGTAATAGCTCGCCCGCCGCAGCCAGATACGTTTGCTCCGATACCATCGTTGCCTCCATCCTTGGGTGTCAGAATATCCTAACACTCATAAGACGGTTGAGGTAAGGTTTCGTTTCATGGGGGACGAAAAAAGTGACGGGGAGGGAGTAGGGAATAGGGAGTAGGGACGAGGGAATAGGGAAACGAGGGATAAGGAGAAGGACGAAAGGCGGCAGGAGCGCGTAACCCCTACCGCCTCGTAACCCCTAATCTCTACTCCCTACTCCCTATTCCCTTCCCGTCTTCCGCCATCACACCGTCAGTTCTCCCGCGTCGGTCTGAACGACCTTCAGCAGTTCGATTTGCGCGCCCGTTTGCGCGTCGATATACGATAAATACTTGCCCGCCTCGGACGTTCCGTAGAATTCGTAGCACAGGCGTTCGCCCGCCGTTACCGGGATGACGCACAGCCGCGCGCGGGAGATTTCGATGTTTTCCGAGACCGCGCCCTGTGCCTCCTCCTGCGGAATAGCTGGCGTGAGCGCCTCGCGCGGCGCGTGGTTCATCCAGTAGCTGTGCGCCTCCAAGCCGACGACCGCCAGCGTGTCCATGCGCACTTGCACCTTCATCTGGTCGGGGTACAGGAGCACGCCGTCCTGCTCGGCGGCGAAGCTCGCTACCAGCAGCCCGTCATACGCCTGCCGCCACGTCGCACGCATGTTTTCAAACCCGCGCGCCGCGAGGAACTCCGCCGCCGCGCGCTCGCAGTCCGCTTCGGAATGCGCCGCCTGCGCGTCCACCGTCTCGGGCGACATCCAGAGCACCTTGCCGCCCTGCCGCGTGACGGCAATCTGCAATTGTCCTTCGGACGTTTCCACGGTCACGCCGTATGCCGGGATCGCGCCGCCCGAATCCGCCGCGCGAACGGCATTCGTCGCGCGTTCGCCGACGAACGCTTTTGCGATGGCGAGCGCCTGATCCGCCGCGACTTCGAAATCCGGCAGCCCGCGCGGCGCGCCCGTCTCGCGCGCGTCGGAAAAGGGACCGTCGTACAAAAGCGCCGGGTATTCGACGGCTTTCACCGCGTCGTCCACCGCCGAAACCGCGCCGTCGCCGCCGGCGAGCACGCGCGCGTGCGCGTCTGAAAGCACCTGCGCGAGCGATTGGCACGCGGCGGAAAGTTCGCCCAGCGTTTCCGCGTCGCCCGCCCCGCCCACGCGCGTTTGCGCGGCGGCGTAATCGCCGAGCTGATTGACGAACTTGAGCGCGCGCTCCAGCGCGTCGTCGGCAGCGGGAATCGCCGATAAGCCCGCCTGCACGCTTGCCGCGCTCGCCCGGATATCGGACAGCAGTTCGTCCGCGCCTTGCCCGGGCGTGACCTGCGCTTTGGAAAGCGTCGTCTGCAGCTTCTCCATTTCGGCGATGGCGGAAAGCAGCGCGCCCGAACGCGCGCTTTGCGCGGCGAGACGTTCCGCGTCCGCGTCGCTTTTCGCCAGCAGCCAAAGCGCCAGCAGCGCGCAAACAGCCGCCGTGAGCACGGTGATGGAAATGATCGCGTGCTTTTTGCTCATATCACACCGCAAAATTGTGCGCGCCGATCGAGAGCCTAATCTCTCTTGACCAGATCCACGCGCTGGTCGCCGTTGCCGGGTTATAGTAGTACACGCAGCCGCCGGTCGGGTCCCAGCCGTTCATGGCGTCGCGCGCGGCGCGCAGCGCGCTGGCGTCGGGCGCGAGCCAAATCTGCCCGTCGGACACCGCGTCGAACGCGCCCGCCTGAAAAATCACGCCCGAGATGGTATTGGGGAAGGACGCGCTGCGCACGCGGTTGAGCACGACCGCCGCGACCGCCACCTGCCCCACATACGGCTCGCCGCGCGCCTCGCCGTGCACCAGCCGCGCCAGTATGGTCGTTTCCGATTCGTTATACCCCGCCGAAGCCGTCTGCGCGCCCAGCGATATGCCGAGCGCCGCCGCCGTCGCCGAGCCGACCGCGCCGTCCGCCGTTAGACCGTTGCGCCGCTGAAACCACACGACCGCGTCGTAGGTTTCCTGCAAGAATACGCCGTCGAGCGCGCCGTCGTAATAGCCGTACTGCGAGAGCTTTCGCTGCACGGCGAGCACGTCCGCGCCCGTCGACCCCCACGCTACCGCGCCCTGCGCGCCGCCCAGCAGAAAGATGAGCAATGCCACTAGCAGCAGCGAACACAGCGCCGCCCGGAAATCCATCCGCATAAAAAACCCTCCCGTGCGTAGTGTGCGCAGGAGGGGCGTTGACTATCACTCAGAATTTGATGGCTTCGTCTGTCGAAAGCGCGATCATCGCGCGCTCGCGCGGCTGGCATTCGCGGAAGTACTTGCGTTCGCGCGGCAGCCATTTCTCCCGGAACGCTTTGACGCCTTCCTCGCCTTCGCGCGCGAGCAGGCGCTCGGTCTGCGTTTTTTTGTCGCAGTACCAGAAAACCGTGATGACGTTCTTCTGGCGGTACGCTTCCTCGAAAAAGGGGTGCATGCTGTACGTACCCTCGACGATCGTCACGCGTCGCGGCACGAGCGACACGGGCGTGAACGTCTTGGCGTGGCAGTCGTAGCGGTCGTAATTGATGTAGGTGCGCGGGTCGAGGTAGGGAATCACCTGGTCGGCGAAGCGCTCGTAGTCGATATGTCCGCCCGGCTCCGCCATGCGCGCCTTGGTGTGCTTGTTGCGCGGCAGGTAGAAATCGTCCATGTGCACGACGCGCGCCTTGAGCATCGGCGCGAAGGACTGCGCGATCAGCGATTTGCCCGCGCAACACATGCCGTCGAACACGAGCACGGCGCTGTCCCTGCGCCCGAAGGATTCACCCACATATTCCAGCACTTCGTTGAACCGCGTGAGGATGACGCGCGGCTCGCGTTTGGGACGCTCCGGCTGCCTGCTTTCGTCGCCAGCCATCACGCCGACCTCTTGCGCTTCTCGCCGCGGCGAAGCCGCCTGCTCTTGGGCGCTTCGACCGCCGCGCCGTCCATTGCCAGCGTGATCGGCTTTTCCTTACGCAGGCGCAGGCGCGCGCGCTTGGGCATCGGTAGGTGATATTCGTTGCCCTCGTCGTAGCACACGCGCTCGGGCGGCGTTTCCAGCATCGCGGGATTGGCGAGCGCGCGCATGATCTGACCGATGAGCTTACCGTACATCGCGCCCGCGCAGATGCGCTCGTCCGCCGTGATGCCGATGGGCAGGAAGCGCTTGCGCGCGACCGTGCCGCCGGACGTTGGCTCGGCGACGCGCTTGACCGCGCCGATGGAGAAGAACATGCTGGTCGTGCCGAAGTTGTAGATGTGGTGGTTGACCGTCGGCATGCCGATGGACGCCATGTTCGTCAAAAACAGGCTGGTGTGGAACGGGCTTGCCTCCAGCAGAAAGCGCGGCATGATGCCGTACCTGTCCAGCAGCCGCGCGATGGCGACGACGGTGTTGGCGAAAATCGGGCGCGTGAGCGCCTGCGCGACCTTCATGGTGGCGTTGTCCGCCTGCTCGCGGCGCGCGTCCTCGATGGCGATGCGCACGCGCTCGGCGACGTCGTATATCGTGTCCGCCGGGTCGAAGTGGCATTTGATGGTGTTTTCCTCGATGGTCTCGGAATCCGTCGATTTGAGCACCACGAAGGAAACCGTCAACTGCGTGCGCGCGTAGATGCGCTTGTTGACGATGAAGCGGTTGGTTTCGGGAAGCTGCGACACCGCGCGCACGAACGCCGCGATGAACAGCTCCATGAACGTTAGCTTCACGCCCTCGGCGCTCTTTTCCTGAATGTAGCGCGCCAGCGGCTCATAGGGCACGTCGTGGTGCAGCATCACCTGCGCGTCGCAGCGCATGGGCATGAGGTAGGGCGTCAGCGCGATGATGGGGTCGATGTTCTTGACCGCGCGCCCGTCTTTCCGTCTTCCAAACATAACATCATCCTTTTTGCTCAGATGTGAGAAAGTATACAGCGTTCCCGGGATTTCGTCAATAGAAACGCCGCCCTGCGGGCATGCTACCCCTATGGAAACGGGGGTGTTATCGTATGCGGGTACGGCTGCTTCGGGTAGTGGGCGCGGACGATTCGGATACCGCGCAGCGGGAAAAGCTCGCGGCGCGGGATATCGCGCTGGCGGCGCTGGCAAAAGCGAACGTCTTGGGGCTGCTGCGCGCTCGGGCGATCCTCAAAAAGGCGCTGCCGGACGCGCGCGTGACGCTGCGGCTGTTCGCGCCGGACGGGCGCGTCAAAGCGCCGACAGTGCAAATCGCGCTCGGCGCGGGCGCGGGGCGCAACTGGTGGGGGCTGCTGTGCCCCGAGGCGTGCGCGGGCGACTGGCAGACGCGCGGCGCGCGCTTTTCATGGCCTGTGCTGGAATTCCTGTGGTCGCTGTTTTGGTGATCACTGCGTCAGTATCGACTGCAATGCCAATAAATGCGTCAAAAGCAGCGTGCGCGTTTCGAGGATGCTGGAGGTCGAGGTTTGCAGCAGCGTATCGAACGTGTCCAAATCGGCGTACAGCGCGGTGAACGCCTCCTCGGGCGCGAGGCGGCCGTCCGTCTCGCCGTAGAGCGACAGGCTCATCTGGTTCATCTGGTCCATGTGGTAGACATACTGGCGCACTTGCCCCAGCCGCGCGGCGGTGTTGGACTGGACGCTGTTGGTGATGCGGTTCACCTGATCGATGGCGGCGGAGGTCGCGTTGATCATGCGCTGGGTGTACTGCGCGCGCGCCTGCTCGCGAAAACGGATGGCGTTGCCGCCGTAAATGCCGAGGATGATGATCGCGACCGTCATCAGCGCAATCAGCGCGAGCATGACGCGCTTTTGCAGCCGGTTGTTTTGCAGCGTCGAGCGCACCTGCGGGGAGTATCGGTAGCCGGAGTTCATGGAAATTCACCTCTTTCGGGGCGTCCGCCCGCGATTATGATACCACATTCGCGCTCAAACGTAAAGTGGGCGCGGAAAAATACAGGAACATTTGTTCGATTTTTTCGCCGGAAGGGTTGTATTGACGGGCAAACTATGGTATACTTTTCGTATCAACAAAGGATGGTGGACGGACGTGGCGGCAAAGAAAGCGGCGCAGACCGATAAGAAAGACAAGCTCCCCGCCGGGAACGAGCAGGGCAAAAAGATGCCCGACCAGGAGAAGCTCAAGGCGCTCGATTTGGCGATGACCGCGCTGGAAAAGCAGTTTGGCAAGGGCACGGTCATGAAGCTGGGCGCGAAGCCGCTGATGGCGGTGGACGTTGTGCCGACGGGCTGTCTGGAGCTTGATCTGGCGCTCGGCGTGGGCGGCATTCCGCGCGGGCGCATCATCGAGATATACGGTCCGGAATCCTCGGGTAAAACGACGGTGTCGTTGCATCTGGTCGCGGAAGTGCAGAAAATGGGCGGTATCGCCGCCTTTATCGACGTGGAACACGCGCTCGACCCGGCGTATGCCAAGCGGCTGGGCGTGGACATTGCCGAATTGTACGTCAGCCAGCCGTCGACCGGCGAGGACGCGCTGGAAATCGCCGAGGCGCTCGTGCGCACCGACGCTATCGATATCGTGGTGGTGGACAGCGTCGCCGCGCTCGTCCCGCGCGCCGAGATCGAGGGCGAGATGGGCGACAGCTTCGTGGGCTTGCAGGCGCGGCTCATGAGCCAAGCCATGCGCAAGCTCGCGGGCGTGGTGTCCAAGAGCCACGCCATAACCCTCCTTGAGATCCCCTTCTGGCATCTCAG
>CAZEIC010000023.1:0-34245 GCA_964512175.1 uncultured Oscillospiraceae bacterium
GCAGGTCATAGCGCGTCTGCGTGGCGGGGTTGGGGTTGGTGAAACCCTTGTTGTACAGCCCGATGACGAACTCGATTGCCTCGACGTTCGCTTCGGAATTGAGCGTCCACTTGCCTTCCGCGTCCGCGAAGCCGCCGTTGTTGTTCCAGACGTAGTAGGAGAACGCCGCCTGACCTTCGTCGGTCGTCATGTCGATGCCCCAAGGATAAACCTCGCCGCCGTAGTAATCGACGATCGCCTGGCAGGCGTCCTCAAGCTCCGCCCACGTCGCGGGCACTTCGATGCCGACTTCCTTGAACATGTCCACATTGTAGTATAATGCGCGGGCGGACGCCAGATCGGGCACAGCCCAGACCGTGCCGTCGATGACCGACTGCTCGATGAAGGACGGGAAGAAGTCGTTAAACAGTTCTTCCGGGCAATAGTCCTTGACCGGCAGCAGCAGGTTCTCCGTCGCGTAATCGGCGAAGGTGTCGATGTTGAGGATGTCGGGGGCGTTGTTGTTGGAGATGCGCGTGGAGACCTCGGTGTACACGTCGTTCCACGACACGACCTCAAGGTTCAGCTTGATGCCGGGATTGGCTTCTTCAAACAGTTTGACGAAGTTCGAGCCGTTGATGCCCGTTCCCAGGAACCAGTTCTGGGTGTTGTTGCCATACTGGCAGATGATAACGTCGAGCGTGATGTCCTCCGCCACGGCGACGCCACAGCAAGAGATCCCAAGCACGAGAGCCAGAAGCAGCGCGGCAATCTTTTTCATGATTGTCCCTCCTTGTTTTTTTGCGATACGTCCGATCGCCATGGTTACATTATACACATTTCTTGCCAAAAGAAAAGGGGTATTGTAGTATTTTTGAGATTCATAAAAATTTGAGCAATTTTTCAAACGGCGATCCCCCGCCGTCAGCGCACTATGACCTCGTTGCTGACGGTCGTCACGCGCTGATCGCCCGAGGACGCCGTTACCGCCACGGTATACACGCCGGGCGGCGCGGGCTCGCCCAGCGCCGTCAGCCCGTCCCAATACAGGCATGTGCCGCCGGGCGATTTTGTCTGCGGGCGCGAGGGCGTTTGCCAGCAGAGCTTGCGCACGGTCGTACCCGACGCATCCCGCACGTCCGCCGTCAGCGTGCACGGCGTTTCATGCGCGATGAACACGCGCATTTCCTCGCCCGCCTCGGGTGAAAACGCCGCCTGCGCGCGCGCTTCCGCCGAGAAACCCTCGTCCCCGCGCTGCACGCACAAAAGCCAGCTCCCCGCGACCGCGACCGCGTCCTCCTCGACGGTCAACAGCACGAGCATGACATAACCATACGCGCCGCCCGCGGACAGCGATATCCTGCGCTCCTTGCGCCCGGGCAGCAGCTCGCCGCGCCCCGTCTCGTCGTCGTTGAGCGTCTGCGCGCCGTCGAAATCCCACGCGCCGTCGCGGTGGTATACGAGCATGTAGGAAACGCGCGTGCGGCGGCGCACGGTGAAGGAAAACGTCACGTCGCGCCGCGACGGCGAGAGCACCACGTCGTCAAACACCACGTCGCTCACCGGGCGCTCGTCCGGCTCGAACTGCCCGTCGCGACGCTCGAAAAACACGTCCCGCGCGTCCTGCGGGTAGATTTGCGGCGTGGACGGCGCGTAGTTCTCCAGCGAATACGCGAGCATTTCGCGCATCGTCACGCCGCCGTCGCGGTCGATGTCCGCAGGGCAAGCGCCGCGCAGCGCGCCCGACAGCATGGAGGCAAAATAACTGCCGCCGCGCAGCGCGTCGGAGCGCCCGTCCGCCGAGCGCCAGTAAAACGACGGCTCTTCGCCGCCCGACGCGGCGAGCACGCAGAAATCGTCCCCGGCAAACGGGTTCGCGGCGTTCACGTCGCGCAAGCCCTTGCCGATGAACGCGCCCGCGTAGCACGCGTCCAGCACGAGCACTTTCTTGCCCGGGATGTCGCGAAAAATAGCGTGCAGCGCGTCGCGCGTGAGCAGCTCCTCGCGCTCGCCATCCGACAGCACGAGCGCCGCCTGCCCGGTATCGTCCAGTATGCCGTGCGTGCTGATGTAAAACAGGCTGATATCGTCCTCGTCCGCCAGCTCGAACGCCTCCCATACGGCGTTTGCAAGCTCCTCGACCGTGGCGACGCTGTTTTTGAGCGAGCGCACGAGCGAGTACCTGCGCGCGTCCAGCATGAGCGTGTCCGCCAGCATCGTCACATTGTTGCCAGCCGACGGCGAGGTGTCCTCCTGCGTGACAAAGCGGTCGCCGCCCACCAGCAGCGCGCGCAGCACCGTGCCGCTTTCCGCGCGCGCGGGCGGCGCTGGCGACAGGCAGACCAAAAAAGCGAGGACGAGCATACGGCAGATCAGTTTCCGCATACGCCCGTCCTCCTTTGTTCCGACAATATTTCGCCGCGCTTATCCCTCCGGGTTCGCCGTGCCGCCCGTGAGCGACAGGTAAAACGCGGTCTCCGCCGCTTTTCTGTAAGGATTGAGCAGCAGCGCGCCGATGCCCAGCGTCAGCGCGGACAGCAGCGCCCAACCGATGAAGCTGATGTGCAGGCAAAACAGCCGCCCCTTGTTGCCCTCCATCAGCGCCTTGGAGCGCGAAATCGCCTCCAGAATGCCGATGTCCGGCTCTTGCGCGAGGATGTAGGTCGCCATAGCGTATCGGTATGCGGCGACGATGCCCGGAATGATGAACAGCAGCGACCACAGCGCGATCATCACGCCCGTGACGATGCGCATCGCCAGCGATTTGAGCAGGTACGGCATCCTGTCGAACAGAAGCGACACCGTCGGTTCTTTCTTCCAGAACAGGTCAATGTAGTACAGATTCAGCCCCAGCTCGACCGGAGCGCCTACGAAGAACATGACGATGCCCCAGATGATGAGCGGAACAGACAGCGTGCGCGCGATCTGCGCGATTTGCGATTCGCGCAGCGCCTGTATGTCATGTTCGCTGATTTGATACGTCCAGTCCGGATCGAGCCCGAACGCCATGCCCGACGCGCCGAGCAACACGGCAATCAGCGTCACAACGATCACTTTCCCCCAGCGTCCCGCGAGCGCCTTGCGCGCCGCCTCTCTGTAATCCGCCGCCAGCATCGTCCGTACCCCCTTCTCATCGCGCTCTATTATAAAGGAAACGCTTCCCTTTTGCAATAGACCGCCGCGCTGTCAAAAATCCCCTGCCTGTACGCCTGTCGCAAGCCCGGGCAGCGCCAGAAACGCCGTTTCCTCCATCTGTTCGGAGTACAGCGAGTACGCCGCGTCTTCGCTCGCGAAATACAGGCACAGCGCGCCGTCCGCGCCGCCCGCCACCGCGCAGGGCATCGAGAGCACGGATAGCCCGCCGCCCGCAACGCGCAAGGCCAGCTCGTCGCGAAGCAGCAGTGGCGCGGCGTCCGCCGGACGCACGCAGGACAGCGTGAACGGCAGCCCGGAGATTTCCATTTGCTGCGTAAGGACATACGCGCGCCCGCCCGTCCAGCGCGCTTGGCGCACTTCTCCCGACACCAGCCGCGCGCCTGAAAACACCGGAACGGACGCGCCGAACGCGCGCGCGAGCAGCCGCGCGTCGTCCGAGGTTTGCGCGGAGATCGCGGGCAGCTCGACCTGCTCGCCCCCGACCAGCCATTGCTCGTCGCCGGCGGTATCGGGGTCGTCGAGCATGGCGGCGGCGAGGTACGCGATAGCGATGCACAGCAAGACGGCGACGACCGTCAAAAATCGTTTCATGAGCGTTTTCCTTTCCGCTTGGCAAGCTCGCTCCCCGCGCACGCGCCCAGCACCGACAGCGCGAACAGCAGCAGCGAAAGCCCCCACAGCGCGGGCATCAGGCAAGTCGGCGGGAGCGCGAGATACCAAAGCCCCTGCGGCAGCCACGCGAGCATCGGCGGCGCGCCCAGATACGCCGCTCGCGCGGGCAGCAAAAGCGCCGCCAGCGGCAGGCACGCAAGCCGCCAGATTTCAAAGACGGCGAGCCACTCGAGCGACGAAAAGAGCAGCAGCGCGAGCTGCGCGGCGACGCTCGCCAAAAGCAGCGGCAGAAAGCGCGCCCAAACGCCCCGCATTTTCGACAAGCAATCGCCTCCTTTCCGGAGGCAGTATACCACAAACGAAGGGATTTAGGAATTTCTGATTGTAAACATTGCCTCGTGCGCGCGCCCGTCGTCCGCAAGCGGCAGGAAGCCGTCCTCCAGCGGTCGCCCGTCGAGCGTGTCGGTGCGCGCGTCGCGCGAGGCGGTGATGCGATACTCGCTCGCGCCGAAACGGTAGGTCAGCGTGAACGCGCGCCAGTCGTCCGGGATTTTAGGCGACACACGCGCGCGGTCGCCGCGCTTTTCAAAGCCCAATACGTCCGTCAGCAACACGTAATACAGCCACGCGGCGCTGCCGGTGTACCACGTCCAGCCGCCGCGTCCCTCCTGCCCGGGCGCCGCGTAGATGTCCGCCGCCAGCACATACGGCTCGACGCGGTAACGCGCGATCTTTTCGGGCGTATCGCCGTGCGCGCTGGGCAGCGCGGCGGCGATCAATTCAAACGCGCGGTCACGCATGCCCGCCAGCAGCAGCGCGCGGATCATCCACGGCACGGCGTGCGTGTACTGCCCGCCGTTCTCGCGCACGCCGGGCAGATAGCCCGCGATATAGCCCGCGCCCTCCTCCGGCTCGAACGGCGGCGAGAGCAGTTTGAGCATGCCGCGCTCCGCGTCATACAGCGTTTCCCACGCCGCGTCCAGCGCGGCGCGCGCCTGCGCGGCGGGAACGCCCGCCATCACCGCCCAGCACTGGCTGATGAGGTCGATGCGCGGCGGGTCGGTATCGGGCCCGCCGAGCGCCTCGCCGGACAGATACCACGCGCGCAGATACCATTTGCCCGTCCACGCGCTTTGCGAGGCGGCAAGCAGCCTTTCGCGCAGCGCGCGCAGTTCCTCCGCGTCGCGCTCGCCGCAAAGCGGCTCGAACTCGCGCAGCACGCAAATCAGAAAGAAGCACAGCCACACGCTCTCGCCGCCGACCGCGTTCATGCCGTCGTTCCAGTCGCCGCCGCCCATCAGCGGCAAGCCGCGCGCTCCGTAGCGCACGCGGCGGATGGCGCGCAGGCAATGTTCGCGCAGCGGCTCTGCAAGGTCGGACTCGTCGGGTGAAAAGTAACGGTCGTGCTCGCCTTCGGCAAGCTCGGGCGCGGAAAGGTAGGGCACGCTCGTTTCGAGCACGCCGGTATCGCCCGATATGCGCGCGTATTTCGCCGTGAGGTACGGCAAGAACAGCAGGTCGTCGGAGATCGCCGTGCGCACGCCCAATCGCGGCTCGTGCCACCAGTGCTGCACGTCGCCCTCGACGAACTGATGCCGCGCGCAGGACAGAAGGTGCTCGCGCACGCGCCCCGGCTCGGTGTACAAAAGCGAAAGCATGTCCTGTAGTTGGTCGCGGAAGCCGATCGCGCCGCCCGGCTGATAGAACCCCGCGCGCGCCAGCAGCCGCGACGCGCGCGTCTGGTACGGCAGCCACACGTTCAGCGCGCGGTCGAGCGATTCGGACGGCGAGGACACCCGCAGCCGCGACAGGCGCGAAGCCCAGTACGCGCGCGCGTCGTCCGCGCCCGGAACGCGCCTGGGCAGCGCGTCCGCCGATTCCGCCCAGCCAAGGCACGCGCGCAGCGTCACGCGCTCCCCCGCCTCCAAACGGACGGTCTGCTTCAGCACGCCCACGCTGCCGCCGCCCGCCGGAAGCTCCGCGCGGGCAAGCGCTACCGGAACGCGCGCGCCGCGCAAGCCCCAGTATTCGCCGGGGGACAGCGCGAACGCGTCCGCGTCCGGAAGCCGCGCGAACGCCACGCCCGGCATCCCGGGATCGGAAGCGATAAGCGTATCGCCCTCGGCGCGCGCGCTCGTGCAAAGCGGCGCTTCGCCCATCGCAAAGCGCACGGCATACAGCAATGCCAGCATTTTCGGCTCTTTCAGCGCATGGATTTGCACGGCGCGCTCGCCAGCCGTGCCGTCGGGCGCGGCAGACACGACGACTTCGCACGCAAGCCCGGGCGGCGACGCGCGGTATACCGTCGCCCCCGGCGCGTGCACGATTTCATAGGCGCAGGAGGAGAACGGGCGCGGCGTGAGCGAGTATAACTCGTCGCCATCGCGCAGAAAGAAGCCCTCGGTAGGCAGCACCACGACCGCGTCCTGACACGCGGCAGTCAAGCGCCCGAGGCGGCTGTTGTTATAGTAGGAATACAGGACGCCCTGCTCGGCGCACAGCGTGCCAAAGCGCGCGCCGCACAGCACGTTGCACCACGGCGCGGGCGCGGCGCGTCCCTTGGCAAGGCGCACGACGTAGCTTCCGTCCTCGTCAAACCCGCCGTAGCCGTTCCACTCGCGCAAGCCTTCGCCCGAGGGCGCGTCGTCCGCGTCGCCTATCGCGTCCTCGCGCGGCGTTCCCAACGCGCCGCCCTGCAGCGCGTCGAGCTGCTTTTTGATGGCTTCGCCAGTCAGAAACAGGCGCGAGCACGCGCGCAGCGCGGCAATCGCTTCCTCGTCCGCGCCGCCAATCAAATGCGCGCCACCGGGCGCGCCCGCCGGAATGCCCGAAAGCAGCGCCGCCACGCCGTCGTGCAGCGGGCGCTCGTAGCCGATTTCCTCGGGGCAGACGATCGCCAAATCGACCCAGACGCCCGACAGCCGCCACCACGCGTGCGCCGCAGCCGCCTGCCGCGCGACCGTCAATTCCCCGCGCGCTTGCAGCGCGACCGTCAGGATCGGCAAATCGCCGCTGATGCCCAGCCGCCAGAGCGTTTGTCTGCCGCCCGCAGCGCCGCGCGCCTGATGCGGCTGCCCGCAAAAGAGCACGCACCCCGTCATGCGCTGGGCAAGCGAAAGCGCCGCCGCGTCCAAGCCCAGATACCGCGCCGCCATCTGCGCGCGCGTCAGCGCCAGCGCGACCCCGGCGCTCGCGGACGACGCTTCGGGGAACGCGCGCAGCACGCTCTCCGCCGTATCGCCGGGGTCTACGAGCGCGGTGATGAAGCACGCCGTCACCTGCCCGCCGGGCGGCAGCGAAAACCGCGCGCGCAGGCTGACGCACGGCTCGATGACCGCGCCGAGCGTGCCGGGGCGCGCCTCGCTTCGCAGCGCTTGAGGCGCTTTCACATCGCCCGCGCGCCCGATAAACGCCATGCGGTCGCCCTCGGTGAATATCGCCTCGGGCGCGGTGTCCGCGCGCAGAAAATGCACGAGTTCGCGCGCCTCGGCGCTTTGCTTGTCGGGTCTTCGGTACGCCGCCAGCACCCCGCGCGCACGTTCCTCCACGCGCACGAACAGATTGCGGAACGCCGGGTGCGCCCTGTCCTCCGACAGCCCGCCGAGCGCGACCTCCATAAAGCTGGCGATCTCCACCCGCCGCGCGCGCCTGTCCATGTCGGTGATTTTGAGCAGATAGACCGCCGCGCCCGTCAGCGGCGCGACAAAGCAGCACAGCTCTGCACGCAGCCCGCAGGCAAGCGCGTCATAACGCGCGCTTTCGAGCGTGAACACGCACGCGCCGCCGTCGGTCGGGCGGAAGAACGCGCCGGTATCGCCATCCCGCACATAGCACTGCAAGCCCGTCTGCGCGCCCGCCTCGGGCGTGAACCGCGAGAGCATCACGCCGCGATGCGCGATATACCCCTGCCCCTGCGCGCCGAGCAGCAGCGTCGTGCCCGCGCCGTAGAGCGCGTGCGCGTCGACGGGAAAGCCCTGCCGTGCCGTCCGCTGGAGCGTCTGCGGCGGATGCTCCTCCGCCCGCGCGGCGCGCGGCAGCGGCAGACGCGCCGAACGCCGGAGCTTCGGCTCCTGCCACAGCAGCGAATGGGCGCGCACGCGCGGCAGCGCGGTGAACGCGCGCACGAGGCGATCGCCGCAGAGCGCGTTACACACGCTGCACAGTATCATCCCCTGATGGTGCGCCATGTGGCTGTAGACAAGGCGCGGCGGCTTCCCGGCGCGGACGTTCTGGTAATCCACCGCCTCGAAAAAGCCCATGTCGTCCGTCCAGCCGAGCGCTTTCATACGCCGCAGGTTGCGCGCCGCGCGCCTCGGCGCGACCGGCAGCGCCAGCGCGGCGGCATACGGCGCGACCACGCGCCCCTCTGTCTCGCGCGAGAGCGACAGCGCGGGCACGCCGAACGCGCGGTACTGGTAATCCAGCTGCGGGTCAAGCAGCGCGTAGCCCGACTCAGACACGCCCCACGGTCTGCCCGCGCGCGCGTACAGCCTTTGCGCGCGCACGGCGACCGCGCACGCGCCGCGCAGCAGCGTTCCGCGCGGCATGGGCATGAGCAGCGCGGGCAGCAGGTATTCAAACATCGTGCCGCCCCACGAGAGCAGCGTCTGTCCGCCGCAGGCGCGCGTCTGGTTGCGCCCCAGCGCGAACCAGTGCTTGACCGGCGCTTGCCCGCGCGCGATCGCCATGAAGGACAGCAGCCGCGCTTCGCTGGCGAGCAGATCATACCGCGCGCCCGAGAGCGCGTCCGCGCGCACGTCGTACCCCACGCTGAACAGCCTGTCCTTTTGCACGTAGAGCGCGCCCAAATCCATGCGCACAAGCAGCGCGTCCAGCCGCGCGGGCACGTCGCGCACGGCGAGGTCGACCTGCGCGGCGCGCGCGCGGAGCAGCTGCGCGCACGCCATGAGGCACGCGGCGAGGTTGCCCGAATCCACGCTGGAGACGAACGCAGGCTCAAGCGGCGCGAGCGTGCGCGTGTCGTACCAATTATAGAGATGCCCCTTCCAGACGGACAGACGCTCGAGCGTGTCCAGCGTCGCGGCAATCCTGCGCGCCGCCTCGTCGGCGTCCAATATGCCCAGCTCGCACGCCGCCGCGCAGGACAGCAGGTACAGCCCGATGTTGGTCGGCGAGGTGCGCGGCGCGATGCCGCGGTCGGGGTCGATTTGCAGGTTATCGGGCGGCAAATGATGCGTTTCCTTCGTCACCGTGCGCTCGAAAAAGCGCCAGGTGTCGCGCGCGAGCGACAGGAGCAACTGCCTGTCCGGCTCGCCGAGCTTCTTATCGCGCTCGATGGGCGCGTTCATCAGCCGCCACGCAAGCGGCGCGAGCGCGTAGAGCGCAAACAGCGCGATGCCCGCGCCGCGCAGCGCGCTGGGCACGAACGCGAGCGCGCCCAGCAGCACGCCGAGCGCCACGGACGAGAGCGTGCAGTACAACGGCGGCGCGCCGCCCGATTCCTCCGCCTGCGCCGCCGTCACCCACGACAGCAGCCCGCGCTTGCTCACAAACTGCCGGAACACCGCGCGCGCGGCGGCGTCAAGCTGCGTGGCAAGCGTGGCGGGCAGCAGCAATACGCTCGAAAACGACGCGGGCAGATCGCGCAGGCGCAGGCAGGGCGCGAGCGAGAGCAGCAACAGCCACCAGCTGCCCGTCGCGACGGCGGTCGCCAGCAGGATCGCCTGTGCAAGCGGCGTCAGCGATCGGCGCAGGTTGTCCAGCATTTTGTGACGCGAGAGCAGCGGCAGACGGCGGTCGAGCAGGTACGGCAGCAATTGCCAATCGCCGCGCGTCCATCGGTGCAGGCGCTTAAGGAAGCCCGCCACATGCCCGGGGTTTCCGTCGTAGAGCACGATATCGCCCGCCAGCGCGCTCCCGGCAAGCTCGCCCTCGAGCAAGTCATGGCTCAATATGCACCCGGTCGGCACGCGCGCGTCGGTCGCCGAGAGCAGCGCGCCGGGGCGGTAGATGCCCTTGCCCACATAGCTGCCGCGCCCGAACAGGTCTTGATACACGTCGCCCGCCGCGCTGCCGTACAAGTCCACCCCGCCCGCACCGCCCAGCAGCCGCTGCGCCCAAGTGTTCACGCGGTCGGCGGACACCGCCATGCGCGGCTGGACGATGGCGTAGCGCGCGTTGAGCGGGTGCAGCATCGTGCCGACCAAGCGCAGCGCGCTCCCGGGCGGCAGGAAGGTGTCGGCGTCGAGCGTTACAATGTAAGCGTACTTCCCGGCGAGGCTTTCGGGCGGCACGGAGGCGTATTGCAGCACATCGCCCGGTTCTTCCCCCGCAATCAGCCGACCGAGCATCTCCAGCGCGCCGCGCTTGCGCTCCCTGCCCATGTACGCGCGCTCGCTCTCGCACCACGCACGACGGCGGTGCAGGTAATAGAAACGCTCGCCATATTCCGCGTTGAGCGCGCGCACGGCGCTCGCGCACGCGCGGACGATCTCCTCGTCGCCGACCTGCGCGGGTAGCTGCGAATCGGCAAAATCGCACAGCAACATAAAGTCCACGCCCTGCGCGTCGTTGCCGCAAAAGTGCACCGACAGCCGCGCCGCCATCGTCAGCGCTTGGTTTTCGCCGGTCAGCAGCGTCGGCACGCAGACCAGCGTGCGCGCGTCTTGCGGAAGCGCCGTCACACGCACGCGCGGCAGCGTGCGCGGCGGAACGCGCCGCGAAAGCGTCGCCGCAAGCGCGCGGTGCATCATGCTCGCCGCGCAGCACACGGCAGGCAGGCAGGCGTACCACGGGATGCCGAGCACGATGGCGAGCGCCAGCAATACGGCGTCCGCCGCGTACAACGCCCAGCAATAGAGCGTCTGCCCGTGCGCGCGAAGCGTCTCGCACAGGCGAGAGCGTGCCCCGAGGCGGCGGCGCAGATCGGAACCGTCCGTCAGCAGGTAATACCCCGCTTCCGCGCGCTCGCCCTCGCCCTCGCGCGCGCAGGCCAGCGCCGCGCGCGCCACCGCTTCTTCGGGCATTTTGACGCGCCGTGCGATGCGCGCGACCCGGCGGGCGTACAGCGCGCGGCTCTCCATGTCCATCCGGGAAAACACGGGATCGGCGCGCAAGATCGCATGCACGCGGTTGATTTCCTCGCTGAGCGACTGCCACGGCAGCCGCGCACTCGCGCGCAGGGCGACGATCGCGCCGCCGATATCGGCGCGCGTGCGCATCAGCCGCGCGTGCGCCTCGCTCGCCGCGCGGTCGCGGTCGACGTCCAACGCGCGCAGCGCCGCGTCCACGTATTTGAGCGCCTCGGGATTCTCGCTCTCCGACAGCGCGCGCAGCAGCCTTTCCACCAGCAACGGCTCGTCCGGCAGCCGCGCGCTCGTATCGCCCTGAAGATACCGCCGCGCGAGCATCGCCGCGCGCTCGGCGATCGCCGTTTCCTCCACGGCGCTTGCCGACAGCGAGAGCACCCTTTCCAGCAGCGCGACGCGCAGCGCGCAGTACATCAGCGAAAGCTCGTCCAGCTCAAACGCGCGAACGCCCTGCCAGCTTTCCGCCGCCGCGAGCAGCCCGCCGCGCGTGATCGGCTCGCGCGCGCCCTCGCACAGCGCGCGGCAAAACAGCAGCACGCGCGGAACGCCGCCCGACGCGGGCACTCGCGGCGCGTGCGCAAGCTCGCGCGAAAGCGTCTGCGCGCACTCGCAGAGCATACGCATGTTGTCCAGCAGCCATTGCGCGGCGGGCGTGAGCTCGCTCCTTTGCAGCCGCGACAGCCGCCTGTGCGCCGCCAGCAGCGCGCGCACAGCGTTCGCGGGCGGACGCAGCCGCGCCCTGCCCGTCTGCGGGAGCGCCGCGATCGCCTCCAATTGCCTTGCTTCCGCCGCCATGCGCTTCCCATCCTTTCCAAACCGCCTTCCCTCATTATTCACTTAACCGCGCCCGGAATATACCGTTTCGCTCGCGAAACGCGCGGATTCTCCAGTTTGTTGGTTGCCAAATCCCGCGCGATATGGTACTATAGACGCTGTTTCTTTTATAAGGAGGCATGCCCATGGAAATGAAAGCAAGGATCGCCGCGCTGCTCGCGGAAGCGGCGGAAAAGGCGTTCGCGCAGGGCGCGCAGGGCGAGGATTTCGCGCAGTATCTGGAAACGCCGCCGGACCCGAAGCTCGGCGATCTCGCCTATCCGTGCTTCCGGCTGTCCAAAGTCGCGCGCATGGCGCCGCCGATGATCGCGCAAAAGCTCGCGGCGCTCATCGACGCGCCGGAGACGGCGCGCGTGGAATGTGTCGGCGGCTACCTGAACTTTTTCTATAACCGCGCGAATTTCGCCAAGGAAACGCTTTCGCGCGTGCAAAAGCAGCCCGGACGGTTTGGCGCGTCCGAAGAGGGCGCGGGCAAAACGGTCTGCCTGGATTATTCGTCCATCAACATCGCCAAGCGCTTCCACATCGGGCATCTGTCCTCGACGATGCTCGGGCACAGCCTCGCGCGCATCTACCGTTTTCTGGGCTGGAACACGGTGTCCATCAACCACCTCGGCGACTGGGGCACGCAGTTTGGCAAGATGATCTGCGCCTACAAGCACTGGGGAAGCAGGGACATGGTCGAGGCGGGCGGCGTGCAAGCGCTGACCGATTTATACGTGCGCTTCCACGCCGAGGCGGAAAACAACCCGGCGCTCGAGGACGAGGGGCGCGCGTGGTTCAAAAAAATCGAGGACAAGGACGAAGAAGCGCTCGACATTTTCAACTGGTTCAAGGCGCTGACCATGCGCGACGCGCAGAAGGTATACGAGACGCTCGGCGTGGCGTTCGACAGCTACGCAGGCGAGAGCTTCTACAACGACAAAATGGACCGCGTCATCGACGAACTGCGCGGCAAAAACCTGCTCAAAGAGTCGGACGGCGCGTACATCGTCGATCTGGAGGCATACAACATGCCGCCCTGCCTCATCCTAAAGCGGGACGGCGCGACGCTCTACACCACGCGCGACATCGCGGCGGCGCTATACCGCAAGGACACGTATCATTTCGATAAGTGCCTGTACGTCGTAGCGTACCAACAGGATCTGCACTTCCGCCAGTGGTTCAAGGTGCTGGAGCTGATGGGCTATCCGTGGGCGGTAAACGAGCTCGAGCACGTCGCGTTCGGCATGATCTCCTACGAGGGGCAGGCGATGGCGACGCGCAAGGGGCATGTGCTCTATCTGGAAGACCTGCTCGCGCGCGCGCAGGAAAAGGCGCTCGCCATCATCGAGGAAAAGAGCCCGAACCTCGAAAACAAGCGCGAGATCGCGCGGCAGGTGGGCGTGGGCGCGGTGGTGTTCGCCGATTTGTTCAACGGGCGCATCAAGGACATCGACTTCTGGTGGGACAGGGCGCTCAACTTCGACGGCGAAACGGGGCCGTACGTACAGTACACGCACGCGCGCTGCTGCGCGGTGCTCCGCAAGGCGGAGGAAACCGCCGATGCGCCCGACTTTGACGCGCTCTGCGGCGACGAGGCGCAGGCGCTGCTGCGGCTGATCGCCGAATTTCCGGGCAGCGTGCGCGACGCGCAGAAGCGCAACGAGCCGAGCATCGTGACCCGCGCGACGACCGAGATCGCCAAGGCGTTCAACCGCTTCTACTATGAATGCCGCATTCTGGACGACGACAGGGCGCAGACGGCGGCGCGGCTGCAGTTGGTCGAGGCGACGCGCGACGTGATCAAGACCGGGCTGTACCTCATCGGCATGGACGCGCCCGAGCGCATGTAGCGCACGGAGCGCGCGGCGGCGGCATACGCATGGAGTAAACGGGCTGAAGGAGGAGAAAGCGTTGCGGTTCACAAAAATGCACGGCATCGGCAATGACTACATATTCGTCAATTGCTTCGAGGAGCAGGTGGACGATCCTTCGCGCATGAGCTTGGTGATGTCCAAGCCGCACTTCGGCGCGGGCTCGGACGGGCTGGTGCTCATCGAGCCGTGCGATACGGCGGATTTCGGCATGCGCATGTTCAACTCCGACGGCAGCGAGGCGGAAATGTGCGGCAACGCGCTGCGCTGCATCGGCAAATACGTCTATGAGCGCGGGCTGACGCAAAAGCAGGAGCTATCGGTGCTCACCAAGGGCGGCATCACCGGGCTTTCGCTGACGGTGGAAGGCGGCAAGGTGCGCAGCGTGCGCGCCGACATGGGCACGCCCGAGCTTGCGCCGCGCAACATCCCGGTCGACTTGCCGGGCGAGATGGTTCTGCGGCACAGGCTGCAGATCGTCGGGCAGACGTGGTTCATCACCTGCGTGAACATGGGCAACCCGCACACCGTCGTGTTCGTGCGCGACCCCGAGGTCGTGGACGTGCCGATGATTGGCCCGATGCTGGAGCATCACCCGCTGTTCCCGCGCCGCACGAACGTCGAATTCGTGCGCGTCATCAGCCGTTCCGTGCTGCAAATGCGCGTGTGGGAGCGCGGCGCGGGCGAAACGCTCGCGTGCGGCTCGGGCGCGTGCGCGGCGCTGGTCGCGTCGGTGCTGGCGGGGCAGTCCGACCGCTCGGTGCAAATCAAGCTCACGGGCGGCAACCTCAACGTCACATGGAACGCAGAAGACAACCACGTCTATCAGGAAGGCCCCGCCTCGTTTGTGTACGACGGCGTATGGCTGGAATAGGAGCGCATATGAAGGTCAACCCATACCTCGCGGCGCTGCCGGGCGGTTATCTGTTCGCCGAGGTCGCAAACCGCGTGAAAAGCTGCCCGCACAAGGACGTCATCCGCATGGGCATCGGCGACGTGACGCTGCCGATTTCCAAGGCGGTCGCCGATGCGTTTTCCAAGGCGGCGCTCGAGATGGCGACGCCCGAGGGCTTCCGCGGCTACGCGCCGGATTTCGGCTATGATTTTCTGATCGACGCGATCATCCAGAACGACTACGAAGCGCGCGGCGTGACGCTGTCGCGCGGCGAGGTGTTCATCTCCGACGGCGCGAAGACCGATACGGGCGCTGTCGGCGAGCTGTTCTCGCCCGACGCGCGCGTCGCCGTGACAGACCCGGTGTACCCCGTGTACGTGGACGCGAACGCCATGGCGGGGCGCGCGGGCGCATACAGGGACGGGCGTTGGGAGCGCATCTGCTACCTGCCGTGCAACGAGGAAAACGGCTTCGTGCCGCCCGTGCCGGACGGCAGGGTGGACGTGCTGTACCTGTGCTACCCCAACAACCCGACCGGCACGGTGCTGACGAAAGCGCAGCTGAAGCGATTTGTAGACTACGCGCGCGAAAACGGCGCGCTGATCGTCTACGACGCGGCGTACAAGGCGTTCATCACGCGGGACGACATCCCGCGCAGCATCTACGAAATCGAGGGCGCGAAGGACGTCGCCATCGAGTGCTGCTCGTTCTCCAAGACCGCCGGGTTCACCGGCGTGCGCTGCGCGTACATGGTCATCCCCGAAAGCCTACGCGGCGAGGGCGGCGAATCGCTCAACGCCTTATGGCGCAGGCGCACGGGCGCGAAATCCAACGGCGTGAGCTACCCGGTGCAGCGCGCGGCGGAAGCGGTGTTTACAGGCGAGGGCAAGCGTCAAACGGGCGAAAACATCGCCTTTTATCTCGAAAACGCGCGCATCATCCGCGAGGGGCTGCAAAAGGCGGGGCTGTCGGTCTACGGCGGCGAGAACGCGCCGTACATCTGGCTCAAAACCCCGGGCATGGGCTCGTGGGCATTCTTTGATTTCCTGCTGAACACAGCGCGCGTCGTCGGCACGCCGGGCGCGGGCTTCGGGCCGTGCGGCGAGGGGTATTTCCGGCTGACGGCGTTCGGCGGACGCGAGAACACGATCGAAGCGGTGGACAGGATCACACACGCATTGAGGAGGGCATGACCATGGTACGGGCAATCGTTGGCGCGAACTGGGGCGACGAGGGCAAGGGCAAAATTACCGACATGCTGGCGGCGGAGAGCGATATCGTCGTGCGCTTTCAGGGCGGCGCGAACGCCGGCCACACCATCATCAACGAATACGGCAAGTTCGCGCTGCACCTGCTGCCCAGCGGCATTTTCCATCAGAATGTCGTCAACCTCATCGGTCCCGGCGTGGCGCTGGACATCCACGAGCTGATGGGCGAGCTTGCGCAGGTCAAGGCGGGCGGCGCGCCCGAGGCGACGCTGCGCATCTCCGACCGCGCGCAGGTGCTCATGCGCTATCATGTGGATTTTGACACCTACGAGGAAGAACGCCTGCGCGACAGGAGCTTCGGCTCGACCAAGTCGGGCATCGCGCCCTTCTACGGCGATAAATACCTCAAAATCGGCATCCAAGTCTGCCAGCTTTTCGACAAGGATCTGCTGCGCGCGCGGTTTGAAAACATCGCGGCGCAAAAGAACGTGCTGCTTTCGCACCTGTATCATAAGCCGCTGCTCGACCCGGAAGCGCTGACCGAGGAATACTACGCGCTCGGGCAGCAGATCAAGCCCATGGTCTGCGACGTGGCGCAAATGCTGCACAAGGCGCTCAAGGAGGGCAAGCGCGTGCTGCTGGAAGGTCAGCTCGGCACGCTGCGCGACCCCGACCACGGCATTTTCCCGTATACCACGTCGTCCTCGCCGCTTGCCGGGTACGGCGCGGTGGGCGCGGGCGTGCCGCCGACGGCGTACGAGGGCATCATCGCGGTGACGAAGGCGTATTCCTCCTGCGTGGGCGAAGGCCCGTTCACCACCGAAATGCTGGACAAGGACGAGGCCGAGGAGCTGCGCAAGCGCGGCGGCGACGCGGGCGAATACGGCGCGAAAACGCACCGTCCGCGCAGGGTCGGCTGGTTCGACGCGGTGGCGACGCGCTACGGCTGCATGGTGCAGGGCGCGACCGAGTGCGTCATGACGAACCTCGACGTGCTCTCCTATCTGGACGAAATCAAGGTCTGCGTCGCCTACGAGATCGACGGCGAAACAGTGCGCGATTTCCCGGTCACGCCGCTGCTCAATAAAGCAACGCCCGTCTACGTCACGCTCCCGGGCTGGCGCGAGGACATTCGCGGCATCACGGACTATGGCAAGCTCCCGGAAAACTGCCGCAAGTACGTGGAGTTCATCGAAAAAGAGATCGAAACGCCGTTCAAGATGGTGTCCAACGGGCCGAGGCGCGAGGAGATCATCTACAGATAAACAACCGCATACGAAAACCGCCGCACGGGACGTTCCCATGCGGCGGTTGTTTTACGCGCGTCAGATTTCCTTGAGCGTGTTGCGGATGCGCGTGTAGACGTTCATGAAGCTGTCGTTGTACCAGCCCGGGCAAGTGACATGCAGCGTCAGCAGGCGGTTGTCCTCCAGCAGCGCGATGTGGATGCGCCCGCGCACGATGATGTCGTCATACGTCACGCCGCGGTAGTTGGCGTAATACCCCGGCTGCTTGAGCAGGGTGCGCTCCGCCGTCAAGGTGGTCGACCATTCTTTGTAGTTGACCTTGCCCATAGCGTCGAGCTGCGCTTTGAGGTCGTTCTTGATGTCGGTCTCCTTGTAGGTGGACGCGACGGTAGAAATCTGCATGGTGATCTGCGCGGAATAGCCGTCCTTTTGCTGGGCGGCGGGCTCGGTGAGGATGTACGTGCCGCTCTGGCTGTCGTCCACCTCGTACCCCAGCGGCGCTTCAAACTTCAGCCCGAGCTTATCGGCGGTATACTCGCCGTAGGAGAACGTGAGCGTCGGGCGCGGCGTGGCGGTCGGCTTGTCGACCGGGCTGATGGGGATGGGTGTAGAGCCCGCGTACACGGCGTTGCCGCTTTCGTCGTACATGCCGTCGGAGAAGCCCTCGCCGTCGTCCTCCTCGCTGGCGGGGTCATAGCCCTCGGGCAGCGCGTAAGGGTCTTCGGTGGGCGCGGAAACGGGCGCGCCGTCCAGCGGCGAACCCTGCGTTTGCGGCTGTTGTTGGTCTACAGTGGGAAACTGCTGCTGCGCGCAGCCCGCCAGCAGCATAGCGATGATAACGACCACGGCGAGAAGCCATTTCTTGTTCATCGGAATCCTCCTTATCCGCGACGCGCCGTTCCGTCCGGACGCGCGAAGCGGGCGATCGGGTCAGAAGCTATACTTCTTTACAGTATTGTAACAATTTTGTGATGAAACGTCAAGCGAAATCGCTGTAAATTCCAGCCAAACACGCTCGAAAGTGGCGTTAGAACACAAAATCGACTGTTTGAATATGGTTTCTGTGGAGGATTCGGGGAAAATCGCGGACAGCGCGTCAGCCGTTGCCGTCGTCCTCGCTATCCAGCTCCACCCTGACCACCTCGGCGCGCGGCAGGTCTTCCTCTGCGCCGTCCCAGCGCTCCATGCGCGATAGGTCGAGCGCGACATGGCCGCGGGGACCGTCGCATACGGTCGTGCCATGCTGCTCATAGCAAAAGTCGATCTGCTCGGCGGAGTAATGCGCGGTGATGGCGAGCGCGCGCAAGGCGGCGTCCAGCTCCGCGTCGGTTCTGCCGCCCACTTGCATGAGCACATACGCCTCAAAGGGCGATTGCAGGGAATCGTTGTACATCTGCGCGCCTAGCCCCATCAGCCCTGCGCCGACGGATTCCGCGCAGTCCGAACAGCGCTCGAACAACATCGTCCATACGCCCTCGGCATCGGTGGTATAGGTCACGTCGTATACGCCGTAATCGCCGGGGGCTTTTCGCATCGTGCCCTGCAGGCGGTAGAGCGCATAGCGGTCGTTGTCCAGCGGCAGGTTCTCGATATCCTCCGGCAGCGACAGCCAGACGTTTTCCTCCGTCAGAAGCTCGGACAGCATTTCGACGGGCTGCCCGTCCCAATGCTCCTGATTGCGTATCCGCATGAAATGTTCGACCGTGAACGACGCTTGCACGTCGTCCGTCAAGTCATCCAAAGCCACCCCCGCCAGCGGGATTTGCACCTCGCGCTCGTAGTAGGTCGGCAAGCCGACGTTCACGCGCTCGCGGCAAAGGAGCGTATACTGGTCGAGCGACGTTCCCGCGGGCACGCTCGCCGTCAGGAACGCGCGCCACGCGCCGCCGAATTCGACCCACGCATCGCTCTTCGGATAAAGTGAAGCGTAATCATAGTACCGAATCAGCGGCGACGCCCACGCGCCGCCCGAGAGCGCGAAGTCGTACAGCGCCTCATACGGCTGGTCCGCGCGCAGCCGCAGCCAGACGTTCTCCTTGGGCAGCCCGAGCGCCGCGCGCACATCGGCATAGTCCACAGAATACAGCCAATGATAGAAATCGACCGATTCGTCGGGATAGGGCAGCTTGCCCGCGTACAGCGCGTTCTGCGCCTGAAAGCGCGTCAGCACCGCGTCGGGCGCGTACACATCATAGGAATCCGGCAGGATTTCGGGCAACGGCTCGGTCTCCCACAGCGCGAGCGTCTCCGCGAGGTCGATTCTCCACTCGCGCCCGTCGATATCGCGGATGGCGCAGGGCATGGCATACGCGCGGCGGTGCTCGGCAAGCGCCTGCTTGAGTTCCTCCGCGCCGAAGAACATTTCCTTGATGGCGTAATCGCTCAAGCCCACCTGATACATACCGTCTTCTTCCAAGAGCGTGCCTTGCAGCTCCTCCAGCACTTCCTCGCTCGCAAAGTCGGGCGCGGTCATGGACAGCGTGACGATCGTCAGCCCGGTCGCATCGTCCACGCGCGACTCCTGCACCGTGATATCCCGAATCAACGGGTAAAACACGTACTTCATCGAGGCGGGCGGATCCCACGCAAGCGGCGCGTCGCCGTCTAGGCAGAGGTTTGCCGCCCAAGCATAGTTGCATTCGCGCAGCGCGTCCAGAAAGCGCGTCGCCGTGTGATACGCTTCCTCGCGCTGGTAGACGTATTCCCCCATGCCGACAACCGGTAAAAGCAGCGCGAACGCGAGCAGCGCCGCGAGAATTCTTTTCTTCATTTGCATTCCCTCCTTGTTTCCTTCATGTATCATAACATATACGCGGATGAAAATGTTGCGTTGCGCGCGGAAAAAAGTTCAAACCGCAACCTTACGAAAACGAAAGCCGGGCAGCGCTTCGGTATGCTATAATGAAGGCGGGAGGGATTGCCATGGCTGCTTCCATATTGCTGGTGGAGGACGACCTGTTTTTGCAGCAGGGGCTGCGCGAAATGCTGGCGCGCGAGGGCTACGTTTCGAGCGTCGCGGGCACGGTCGCGGCGGCGCGGCGCATGCTCCCCGAGCGCGCGTATCAGCTCGTCATCCTCGACGTATCGCTGCCCGACGGCGATGGCGTTTCGCTGTGCCGCGAGTGGCGCGGCGAGGGCGTGCAAACGCCGATCCTGTTCCTCACGGCGCGCGACGAGGAAGTCGCGGTCGTGCGCGGGCTGGACGCGGGTGGCAACGATTACGTGACCAAGCCCTTCCGCATGCAGGAATTACTCAGCCGCATCCGCGCGCTGCTGCGCGCGAGCGTGCCGACGCTGCTGCAAAAAGGGCGGCTCGTCATCGACCAGACGCGTATGCAGGTAACGAAGGACGGCGAAGCGCTGTACCTCACGCCGACCGAGTACCGCATCCTCGTGACGCTCGTTTCGCGCGACGGCGGCGTGGTGACGCGCGACGCGCTGCTTGCGCGCATCTGGGACGACGGCGGCAAATTCGTGGACGACAACACGCTGTCGGTGCACGTCAGCCGCCTGCGCGAGAAAATCGGCGCGCAGCATGTGCGCACGGCGCGGGGGGTGGGCTACCAATGGCAGGATTAGCCGTCGCGCTTGGCGTGATTGTCGCGCTGCTGATTGGATATATTTGGAAAATGCGTGTCCGGCGAGAACGCCTTGCCGACGCGATGGAGCGCTTTCTGGCGTCTAGCGAGGGCACGCTGCCCTTCAGCGTGCGCGAGGACGGCTTTGCGCGGCTGGAGAACGCGGCGGCGGCGCTGTCGGAGAGCCACGCGCGGCAGAAGGCGCTGTGCCGCGAGGAAGCGGACAGAAGCCGCGAGCTGGTCGCGGACATCTCGCACCAGCTCAAAACGCCGCTGGCGTCGCTGCGGCTGTTTTGTGAGCTGGACGCAGGCGCGCATCAGGCGCAGGAATTCCAGCTCATGGAGCGCATGGAAACGCTGCTTTCGGCGCTTTTGCGGCTGGAGAAGCTGCGCGCGGGCGGGTACGCGCTGCGCATGGAGCAGTGTTCGCTGCGCGCGCTGTGTCAGGACGCTTGGGAAAGCCTGTCGCCGCAATACCCGGACAAGCGCGTGACAATCGAGGGCGACGCGACGCTGCGCTGCGATGAAACGTGGCTTTCCGAGGCGCTGCAAAACTGCATCCGCAACGCCTGTCAGCACACCGCGCCGGATGGATGTGTGACGCTGACGCTGTCGCAGGACGCGGGCGGCGCGACGTTCCTATGCCAAGACGATGGCGGCGGCGTGCAAGAAAGCGAGCTGCCGCGCATCTTCGAGCGCTTCCACAGCACAGGCGGGCAGGGCGTCGGCATCGGGCTTGCCATCGTCAAGGCGGTGGCGCTGGCGCATCACGGCACGGCGCAGGCGGAGAACGCGCGCGGCGGGCTGCGCGTCACGCTGTTTTTTCCCGATTATCGCCGCCAGCTTACGAAAACGTAAGCGCGCCGTCACGCAAACGCAAGCCCGGTGCGGTATCCTTGTGGCGTAGGAGGATGAAAGCATGGACATCATCAGTTGCAGGGAGCTTGTCAAGCGCTACGACGCGGGCGAAAGCCCGGTATTCGCGCTGGGCGGCGTGACGCTTTCCATCGAGCAGGGCTCGTTCACCGCCGTCATCGGGCCGTCCGGCTCGGGCAAATCGACGCTGTTACAGCTGCTCAGCGGGCTGGACACGCCGACGGGCGGCGAGGTTTTCTATCAGAGCAAGGCGCTCAAAGGCTTTTCGGACAACCAGCTCGCGGTGCTGCGCAGGCGGCGCTTCGGGTTCGTGTTTCAGAGCTATCATCTGGTGAAGGAACTGACGGGCTACGAAAACATTCTGCTGCCCGTCATGCTCGACAGGCGCAAGCCCGACGACGGCTATATCGCCAGATTGATCGACATGCTCGGCATCGGCGACCAGACGGGCAAGCTGCCCGCCGCCATGTCGGGCGGACAGCAGCAGCGTATCTCGGTGGCGCGCGCGCTGGCGAACAAGCCCGCCGTGCTCTTTGCCGACGAGCCGACCGGCAACCTCGACGGCAAAACGGGGCGCGAAATGCTGGCGCTGCTTTCGGAGGTCAACCGCGAATTGGGCGTGACGCTGCTGATGGTGACGCATGATTTGACGGTCGCCGAGCAGGCGCGGCGCGTCGTGCGGCTTTCGGACGGGCAAATCGCGCACGACAGCGCGGCGGAGGCGGTATGAGCAAACGATTGACGCAAACCCGCCTTGCGGCGGCGGGCATCCGCGCGCACAAGCGCGAATACCTCTCGCTGCTCATCGGCGTGGCGCTGGCGATTTTCTTTGTGTCCTCGCTGGTGCTGTGCTGCTTTGGCATGTACGAAGCCGAGCGTGCGGACTTTCACGCGGCGCTTGGCAAACAGGACGCGGCGCTGCTGGACGCGGGCGGCATCGACGATCGCGCGCTGACGGATTCCGGCATGGTGCGCGAAATCGGCACGGTGACGCTGCTGGGCAAGGCGGCGGACACCGACATCTACCTTGGCTATTACGACGCTGCGGCGGACGCGATGCTCTCACGGACGTGTATCGACGGGCGCATGCCGCAAGCATCGGGCGAAATCGCCGTCGAATACACCAAGCTGCTGCGCATGCGCATCGACGCGAAGGTCGGCGATGCAATCACATTGCCGATGCTCGGGCTGGGCGCGGAAGAAGCGGTCGACGCGACGTACACGCTCGTCGGCGTCCTCAAGGAGCAGCGCACGGCGATGGGCGGCGAATTCGGCTGGGGGTTTTCGGGCGCTGTCGCCATGCAATGGTCGTCGGTGGAGATCTCGGAGTTCCCGGCGATGGTCGTCGCCAGTGGCACGCCCGTTTTCCCCGGCGCGCACGCCGCCTTTCACAAGCTCGTGACCTTTACGCCAGGAACGAGCGCGAAAGCTTTTGAGGAGTACGCATCCGAACACTGGGACAGGGGCGGCGTGCTGAATTTCTCATTTAATTATTTGAAGACCTTCGCCTCCAGCACGCTGCCCGTGTTCGTCGGGTTTCTGGGCGCGGCGCTGCTGATTTGCGCGTGCGTCGGCATCGTCGGCGCGCTGACCTCGCAGCTTTCGCGCCGCCGGGAGGAAATCGGGCTGCTGCGCGCGGTCGGCGCGACCAAGCGGCAGATCCGGCGCATTTTCGGGCGCGAAGCGCTGATGATCGCCTGCCTGTCCGCGCCCGCGTCCATCGCGGCAAGCTGCGGACTCATCTATGTTCTGTCGTCGCTGCTGCCCGGTGAACTGCGCTTCGCCGTCTCTCCCCCATACCTCTTGGCGGCGCTCGCTTTCTCGCTGATGCTGGTGACGCTGGCGGCGTACCTGCCGCTTCGGAAAGCGTCGCGGCAAGCGCCGATGGGCGTGCTGCGCGATACCGGCGCGTTGCGGCGCATCCGGCGCGTCAAGACGCAAGCGGCGTTTTCCGTGCCCGGGCTGCTGGCGCGGCGGTATATCCGGCTCTACCCCTTCCGGCAGGCGGGCGCGGCGTTTCTGTGCGCGCTGCTGGTGCTGGTCATCTCGCTCGGCGCGATGGGCTTCAATGCAATGGGGCTGACGAGGACGCAAGACAATGAAGCGTTCGTGGTCTATGCGGGCGGCGGGTTCTGGTCATCCACGAGCTTCGCGCAAATCATCTCGACCACGACGGGCGTGCTGACCGCGCAGGACGTCGCGCAAATCGCCGCGCTGCCGACGGTTTCGCGCGTCGAAACGCAGGCGCAGGCGTTTGTCGGTCTGGCGCTTCCCAGCGCGACCGAGTATCTCAAGCCCTCTCCCAACGTCAGGCATTCAACCATGAACGCGCACCTTTTGTCCGACGAGGAATACGCGGCGCTCTACGAAGCGCTCTGGGATCAGAAATACACCTATCGCGGCGATTTCAACGGCGATTACAAGCGGCTCAAGCAGGCGCTGAACCTGACGGGCGACCTTGCCATGATGCACATGCAGATTCAACCTATCGATGCGGGCGCGCTGTCGCGGTACGTCGCAGATGGCAGCATCGACCTTGCCGCGCTCAACGCAGGGCGGCAGGTGCTCGTCGTCGCGCCCGATATATACAGCTATCAGGACAAGAATTTCGGCGTGCGCTCCTACCCCGCGCCGCTTGAAGGAGAAACGCCGCTTTCCGTCAAGCGCAACGACCAGTTCCGCGCGGGCGATACGCTGGACATACTGCAAATGCTCATGACCGAGGAGGAGCTTCCGAACGCGGACGAGGATATGATGCCGACCGAACGCTACGAGGCGCGGACGACCGTCGGCGCGGTACTCGCGTTCGATCAAACGTACCAAAGCGCCGAGCCGTACCTCCTGACCACGCCCGAGGGCTACGCGGCGCTGGGCTTGAAAACGCTTTCGCCGACCGCCGTCAGCATCTGGCTTTCCGCCGCGCCCGAGCCCGATATGGAAGCCTATCTGGAACAGGAAATCACGAGGATCGCCATGCGCGCGGAAAACGCGGACGTGCGCAATCGCATCGCCGAAGCCAAGACGGCGCAAAGGGAGACGTTGAACGCGCTCATCATGCTGGGCAGCATCGCGCTACTGTTTCTGACGGTCGCCATCGCCATGATATCGGGCGACGCGGCGCGGCGCATCCGAAGCGAAGTCAAGACACTCGGCATGCTGCGCGCGGTCGGCGCGGACGGGCGCATGCTCGCGGGCGCGTACACGCGGCAAATCGCCTATGTGCTGCTGCAGGGGTTCTTGCTGGGCGAGGTGTTCTGCGCGTTGCTTTACGGCTTGAGTACAGGCTTTGACGGCGCGCTCGTCAAGACCGCCGCGCACGTCGGCTTTCTGCTGGTCGCCTTCCTTTGCTGCTGGCTGTCGGTGCGCGCGCGCATCCGCGCGACGCTGCGCCAGAGCGTGGTCGAAAACATACGAGAGCTTTAATATAATGAAGAAACTGCTGTTACTGGCGGCGCTTTTGCTGCTGGCGGCGCCTGCGCGCGCCGAGGAAGCCTTCCGGCAGGACATGGACGGCATCCACGCGGGCATGGGCTGCTCCTACAACCAAGGGTATGCCCCGACAGTCGGCAAGAGCAATGTGCTGACGCTCGTTTTCCCAGTTCTTTCCAGCATTTCCAAAGGGGAAGCTGCCGCAACGCTGACCGTGCCCGCGCACGCGCCCGTCAAGCGCGAGCCGCTGACCGTCAAGACCGGCAAGAGCATGGGCGGCGCGTATGTGTTTAAGTTTGAATTAACGCTGCAAAAGACGCGCGTCAACGGCGATTACCCGTGCGAAATCATCGTTGCGGGCAAGGACGAGAACGGCACGGCGGTATCGACCGTCTTTCCGTACTATCTGCGCGTTCGTGACGGCAAACCCAGCGGCGAACCGCTTACACCGCGCGTTGAGGACGTTGCTGCTGCCTTGGAGGTCGTCAAGGAAAGCGTCGTGCGCTGCACGCTCGTCAACGACAGCACCGCCGTTGAAATGACGAACATCGCACTGACGCTGCAAGAACAAAAAGGCGACATCCTGCCGCAAGGCTCTGACACGCTGCGCGTCGCAACCCTCGCTCCGGGCGAGCGCGTGATTTGCAAGTTCCCTGTGACGGTGCTGGCGAGCGCCGCCGCCGTGCCGCATACGCTCGTTTTGAGCGTCTCCTGCGTAGCGCTCTCGCAGCCCGCTTCCGCGCAGGAGCGCTTCACGCTGCCCGTTTCGCAGGCGCTCGAACTGCGAACGGGCGCGGCGCAGCTTGCAACGAGCGTCACGCAGGGCGATCTGGCGGCGTTCTCGCTGCTGTGCATGAACATGGGCGCGGGCAAGCTGCGCAACGTGGCGGTCACGGTCGCGCTGGACGGGCTGTCCGCGCCGCAGACCGTGCTGGTGGGCGAACTGCCGCCGGGCGAGAGCAAGACCGCGAAAATGAGCCTGCAAATCCCGACGGGCGCGCTGGGCGGCTACGCGGGCGCGGCGGTCATCGACGCGGAGGATGAATACGGGCAGAAGACGCAAATCACGCTGCCCCTGCAAACGTCGGTCGTAGCGCGCGTCGTCCCGGTCGCAGCGCAAGAGGACGCGCGCGCGGAAACAAAGCAGCCGACGCTCGTCTACGTTCTCGGCGGCTGCTGCGCGGCACTGTGCGCGGCGTTCCTTGTTCAGGGCGCGCTGCTGCGGAAAAAGCTGTACGCGCTCGAAGAAGACAAGCTATAGCATATACTGGGCGAGCGCCGCGTACAGCGCGGGCGGGTCGATGGGCTTTGTCAGGTGCGCATTCATGCCGTGCGCAAGCGACAGCGCCGCGTCCTCGTCGGAGGCGTTGGCGGAAATCGCGATGATCGGGACGCTCGCCGCGTCCTCTCTTTGCAGCGCGCGCATGCGCTTTGCCGCCGTCAGCCCGTCCATGACCGGCATGCGGATGTCCATGAGCACCGCGTCAAAGTACCCCACCGGAGATGTAGAAAATATTTCCAGCGCCTCCAGCCCGTTCGTCGCGACGCTGACCTCCAGCCCCGCGCGCTCGAGGATGCGCCGCGCGACCTCGACGTTCAGCGGATGGTCGTCGGTCATCAGCACGCGCTTCCCGGTGAAATCGCGCGCGCATTTCCCCTGCGCGTCGCGCGCCGCGCGCTCGCAGTTTTCCTTGACGACGCCCAGCTGCACTTCGAACGTCACCACCGAGCCGACGTTCTTGACGCTCTGCGCGGAGATTTCGCCGTGCATCATCTCCACGAGCCCTTTGGCGATGGCAAGCCCGAGCCCCGTGCCCGTGGCGGTCGATGTGAACCCAACGGCTTCCTGCGAAAACGCGTCGAACAGGCGCGGCAGGAATTTGCCGTCGATGCCCACGCCGGTATCGGCAATCTCGAACCGCAGCGTCGCGCGGCGCTTTACGCGGCGTATCTGCTGGACGGTCAGCGTCACGCGCCCGCCGGGCGGCGTGAACTTGACGGCGTTACCGAGGACGTTGAGCAGCACCTGCGAGAGTTTGTGCTTGTCGCCGATGTACGAGTTATCGGTCTGCCCGCTGACGACCGCCTCATACGCAAGCCCCTTGGCGGTCGCCTGCTTGAACACAGCATCGCTGACCGAGGCGAGCAGCCGCGAAAAATCGAACGGCGCTTCGCGGAGCGACTGCCGTCCGCTTTCGATGCGCGACATATCGAGGATATCGTCGATGAGCGACATCAGATACCGCGCCGACACGCCGATCTTCGTCACCGCGTCGCGCAGGGCAGGCAAATCCTCCCCTTCGCCACCTTCGAGCGAGGACAGCCCGATGATGGCATTCATGGGCGTGCGCAATTCATGGCTCATGCGCGACAAAAACTGTGATTTGGCGTGGCTGGCGGCGTTCGCCGCCTCCAAAGCGTCCGCGAGCAGCCTGTTTTTGATGGACTCCTCCACGGCGTAGCTCACGTATACAAGCCGCGAACCGTCCGGCTGACGGCTCGTCGCGCCGCGCTCGCGCACCCAAAACTGCGTGCCCTCGCGGTCGTTGCGGCAGCGATACACGCAGTCATACCGTCCGTCGCGCGTCAATCCCGCGTTGCGCTCGCGAACAAACGCCTCGCGATCGTCCGGGTGCACGCGCGAAAGGCGCGCGCTTTCGCCGCGCGTCATGAACGCGTCAAGGTCGATACCGAGCAGCGACGCAAGCTGCGCGTTCGCCAGCAGCGGCGTAAACTGCCCCTGCGCCCAGCGATACAGGCAGATGCCGCACGGCACGGTGTCGATGACCTCGGCGAGCTGCCTGCGAATCTGCATGTGCTCGGTCAAGTCGGTATACGTCGAATAGCTGACGGTCTCGCCGCCCAGTTGGTTGACGGCGACGGTCTTGACATATATCCACTTTTCAGCGCCCCCCGAGGTCGTGAAGCGGTAGGTCATTTCATGCCCGCGCCGGTTCTCGGCAAGGTCGCGCAGGTTGCGCGCAACCATCGCGCGGTCGTCCTCGTGGATGCCCGCCATGATGTCCTCGCGGTAGCGCGCGGCGAGCGACTCGCGCGTTTCCTCGAGCATGGTGAAATACCCGTCGTTGAGGTATTCGATGGCAAGCGCACCCGCGGCGTTCACACGGCAGATCGCCATGCCGCAGGATACATTGTGCACCAAGCTGTCGGCGAGCGTTTCCGTTCCCTCGCGGCGCGTGAGCGTCAGCGTGACGAGCTTCTCGCCGCCGTCCTCCGCGCGCGAAACGCCCGTTACGTCGACATGCGCGCTGTCCGCCCCGAAAGACAGCGCGACGCGCGCGTACCCCTGCGTCAGCCCGGGCGCGAGCGTCACGCGCCGCGCATCGGAGATGTCCAGCGCGCCGCACGCGGGCAGATCGCCGAGCATCGCGCGAAGCCGCGAAAGCAAGTCGCCCTCGCCCCGCAGCCCGAACACCTGCGCGCCGTCTGAAAAAAGCGAGAGCGCGCCCTCGGGGGCGCGCAATACAAAGCATTGTTCGCAGAAGCTCCTGATCAACGCATGGACATCCATCATGATCGCTCTCCTTCGTGGCGGCGGTCAGTGCTCGCGGGCAGGTACGGCGGTGCGGATCGGCATGGCGCGTCACATGCGGCATGGTTCATTTAGCAATTACTCCATACTATATAGTACGGTTGCGCGGAAAGCAAGCGAAACAGCAAAAATGTCTGCATTCCGACCAAATATGTCACGATTCGACATGTTTTTCGACGCGTCGCGCGCGCATACTGACCAAAACGATTGACAACGCCGCCAAAAGCGGGGTATCATGGGGCATAAGCAACGCCTGAAAGGACGGCGCGCATGCGGCGCGCCGTAGGAACGACATGGAACAGCAGACATTCTTTTCCAGCCCCGTGAGCCAGCCGCTCGCGGCGAGACTGCGCCCCGAAACGCTCGACGAGTTCGTCGGGCAAAAGCACCTGCTGGGCGAAGGCAAGGTGCTGCGCCGGCTCATCGAAGGCGACGCGGTCTCCTCGATGATCTTCTGGGGGCCGCCGGGCGTGGGCAAGACGACGCTGGCGCGCATCATCGCGCGGCGCACCAAGGCGACGTTTATCGACTTTTCCGCCGTCAACAGCGGCATCCGCGAGATTCGGCAGGTCATGCAGCGCGCCGAAGAAAGCAGGCGCTTTGGTGAGCGCACGATCGTGTTCGTCGACGAGATCCACCGCTTCAACAAAGCGCAGCAGGACGCGTTTCTGCCGTTCGTGGAGAAGGGCAGCATCATCCTCATCGGCGCGACGACGGAGAACCCGTCCTTCGAGGTCAACGGCGCGCTTTTATCGCGCTGCAAGGTATTTGTTTTGCAGGCGCTGACGACGGACGACTTGACCAGCCTACTCTCCCGCGCGCTGACCGACCCGCGCGGCTTCGGCGAGCAGAAAATCATCATGCCGCCCGATATGCTCGCCGCCGTCGCCGCCTTTGCCAACGGCGACGCGCGCAGCGCGCTGTCCACGCTGGAGATGGTCGTGCTCAACGGCGATATCGACGGCGACACCGTGACGGTGACGCAGGAAACGCTCGAACAATGCGTTTCCAGAAAATCCCTTTTGTATGACAAAACGGGCGAGGAGCACTACAACCTCATCTCCGCGCTGCACAAGTCCATGCGCAATTCCGACCCGGACGCAGCCGTGTACTGGCTGGCGCGCATGCTGGAAGCCGGAGAAGACCCGCTGTATGTCGCGCGGCGCGTGGTGCGCTTCGCGTCGGAGGACGTGGGGCTCGCCGACCCGCGCGCGCTGGAAATGTGCGTAGCGGCGTATCAGGCGTGCCATTACATCGGCTTCCCGGAGTGCGCGGTGCACCTTTCGCAGGCGGTGGTCTACCTCGCGCTCGCGCCCAAATCCAACGCGATCAACGGCGCGTACAACGCGGCGCGCGAGGACGCGCTTTCGCAGCTTGCCGAGCCCGTGCCGCTGGTCATCCGCAACGCGCCGACGCAGCTGATGGCGCAGCTCGATTACGGCAAGGGCTATCAATACGCGCACGATGCCAAGGACAAGCTCACCAACATGCAGTGCCTGCCCGATTCGCTGCTGGGCAAGCGTTATTACCAGCCGACCGAGCAGGGTTTGGAAGGCCGCTTCAAGGAGCGCCTTGCGCAGATTTTCGCTTGGAAAGAAGCGCACAAAGAGGACAAGTAATCAGTCGATGCCCTCGTAAAATATTCTCGTCAGCTCCAGCCCGCATGCGGGCGCGGTCACGCCGAGCGCCAGCCTGTCGCCCGTTTCGAGCGCCTCGGTCAGCACATCGGGCGCAAGCCTGCCCTGCCCGATGGCGATCAGCGTGCCAGCGATGATGCGCACCATATTATATAGGAACGCGTTTCCGAACACGCGGAGCGTCACGTCGTCGCCGCTTCTGTCAACGTCGATGGCGTGGATTTGCCGAATCGTGCTCTTGGCGACGCTGCCCGCCGCCGCGAACGCCGCGAAATCGTGAATGCCGACCAGCCTTTGCGCCGCCTCACGCATGGCGGCTTCATCGACGCGCACAGGGATGTGCGCGCTGACGTGCCGGTACACGGCGCTCGCGTGCGGGTGGTTGTGGATGCGGTAGGTGTAGATTTTGCCGCGCGAGGAAAACCGCGCGTGGAACGTTTCGGGTACAGTCTGCGAGCGATACACGCGCACGTCGCGCGGGAGCAGGTTGTTGAGCACGATGGCGAATTTCTCGGGCGGGATCGTGCAGAAGGAATCAAAATGCGCGCGCTGCCCGAGCGCCGACACGCCCGCGTCCGTCCGGCTCGCGCCGTAGAGCGTGGTGACGCGCCCGGTCGCCTTGCGCAGCGCCTTCTCGATTTCCTCCTGCACGGTGCGCTCGCCCGCCTGCCGCTGCCAGCCGCAGAAGCCCGAGCCGTCGTATTCCAGCGTCAACAGCACGCGCTGGAAGGGCGCGTATGTCTTTTCTACCATTGGTTCATGAAAGCGACGAGCGTGATGAGCGCCGCCATGACGGCGAGCGCCGCAATGTCGCGCCCCTCGATCTTCAATACGCGCAGCCGCGTGCGCCCTTCGCCGCCGTGGTAACAGCGCGCCTCCATCGCCAGCGCCAGCTCGCTCGCGCGGCGAAACGCGCTGACAAACAGCGGCACGAGCAGCGGCACCATGGCTTTCGCGCGCGCCAGCAGATTGCCCGACTCGAAATCCGCGCCGCGCGCCATCTGCGCCTTCATGATTTTATCGGCTTCCTCCACGAGCGTCGGGATGAACCGGAGCGCGATGGTCATCATCATCGCCATCTCATGCGCCGGGAACTTGATCACGCGCAGCGGCGACATCAGGCGTTCCAGCCCGTCGGTCAGCGTCACGGGCGAGGTCGTAAGCGTCAGCATGCTCGTGCCCAGCACCAGCAGCACCAGCCGCAGCGAAAAGCGAATGGCGCTGATCAGCGCTTCCGTCGTGACGACCGTGAACCCGAGATCGAGCAGCGGCGTTTCCCCCGCGCCGAAAAACAGATTGAGCAAAAACGTGAACGCCAGCACGATGCGCAGCGGCTTCACGCCGCGCGCGAGCAGCAAAAACGGCAACTTCGCCAGCCGCGCCGCGAGCACGATGAACAAAAAAATGGGGATGAAGCCCAGCAGATTCCCCGCCACGAACACCGCGGCGATCAGCCCGCCCGTCAGGATGATCTTGACGCGCGGGTCGAGCTTATGCACGCAGCTTTCGCCCGGATAGAACTGCCCCAGCGTGATGTCCTTTAGCATTCTTGCTCTCCCGTCAGCAGCCGCAGTAGCGTAGACAGCGCCGCGAGCATGTCCTCCTCGCGGAAACAGTCCGGCGCGTCCACGCCCCATTCGCGCAGCGCAAGCGACAGCCGCAGCGTCTGCGGGATGTCCAGCCCCATCGCAGACAGCAGCTTGCCCTGCGAAAACACCTGCTCGGGCGTGCCCTGCATGGCAAGCGCGCCCTCCTTGAGCACGGCGATGCGCGTGGCAAGGCGCGAAACGTCGTCCATGCTGTGCGAGATGAGCACGCAGGTCACGCCCTCGTCGTGCAGCCGGGATATCAGTTGATATAGCTCGCTGCGTCCGCGCGGGTCAAGCCCGGCGGCGGGTTCGTCCAGCAGCAGCGTTTCGGGGCGCATGGCAAGCACGCCCGCCAGCGCCGCGCGGCGCATCTGCCCGCCCGACAGCTCGAACGGCGAGCGCTCGGCATATTCGCGCGGCAAGCCCACCCTGTCCATCGCCTCCAGCGCGCGCGCCTTGCTTTCCTCGGGCGACAAGCCGAGGTTTTTCGGACCAAACGCGATATCGCGCGCGACCGTTTCTTCAAACAACTGATGCTCGGGGTACTGGAACACCAGCCCGACCTTGCGCCGCACGGCGCGCCTGTCCGCGCCTTTTTGGTTGATGTCCTCGCCGTCCACCAGCACGCGCCCCGACGTTGGCGTGAGCAGCCCGTTCATGTGCTGCGCGAGCGTCGATTTGCCCGAGCCCGTGTGCCCGATGAGCGCGAGCAATTCGCCGTCTGCAACGGTCATCGTCACGTCGTGAATCGCCGTCGCCTGATAAGGGCTGCCCGGCTGGTAGGTGTGCGTGAGGTGCTCTATCTGGATAGACAACGCTTCGCCACCTCCCGCGCCATGTCCTCGACCGACAAAATGCCGTCCGGCAAGCCCGCGCCGCGCGCGTTGAGCGCCTGCGAAAGCCGCGCCATAACCGGCGCGTCCAGCCCGAGCGCGCGCAATTCGTCGCCCCGCGCAAAGACCTCGGCGGGCGCGCCGTCCATGCGCACGCAGCCCTCGTCCATGACGACCACGCGCGAGGCGAGCGCCGCTTCCTCCATGAAATGCGTGATCCAAACCACCGTGATCCCCTTGTCGCGGTTGAGCGCGCGCACGGTTTGCAGCACTTCCCGCCGCCCGACAGGGTCGAGCATGGCGGTCGCCTCGTCCAGAATCAAAGCGTCTGGCAGCATGGCAAGCACGCCCGCGATCGCCACGCGCTGCTTTTGCCCGCCAGACAGCGTGTGCGGCGCGCGCTCCGCCTGCGAAAGCATGCCGACCGCAGTAAGCGCCCCGTCGATGCGCGCGGGCATCTCGGCGGGCGCAAGCCCGATGTTCTCCAGCCCGAACGCCACATCCTCGCGTACGACCGTCGCTACGATTTGGTTGTCCGGGTTCTGGAACACCAGCCCCGCGCGGCGGCGAATCTCGAAGATGCGCGCTTCGTCGCGCGTGTTCATGCCCAGCACGAACACATCCCCGCGCGTCGGCGTGAGCAGTCCGTTCAGCAGTTTGGCGAGCGTGGACTTGCCCGAGCCGTTATGCCCGAGCACCGCGACGAACTCGCCGCGCGCGACGTCCAGCGTCACGTCGCGCACCGCCTCGCGCGCGTTCTCGCCCTCGTCGTAGGCGTAGCAAACATCCCGCAGGCGCAGGCACGGCGTTTTTTCCAAGGCGTTTACGCTCTCTGCCACTTGGCGACCGCCTTATCGTGCGAGAAGATGATCAGCCTGTCGCCGACCTGCCAGTCGGGACGCGGCTTGTTCGCGTCATAATAAAAAAGCCTGTCGTCCTCTTCCTCGTCCATGTCGCCGACATTGAGCATCATGGCGTAAAACATCACGCCGTCGCGCGGCACGGGCGCTTCCTCCATGCTCTTGAACGCGCCCTCCGTCTTGCTCGTGCGCCCGCTGACGCAGCCCGCAAGGTGCCTGCCGTAGCAAATCAGCGGCGACAAAAGCATCGAATAGCTGAAGATGGCATACGCGCCCAGCGCGATCGTCAGCGCAATCGTCAGCCATTGGATACGCACGATGAACGAAACCACCACGCCCGCCAGCAGCAGCGCGGCGGGAATGCCCAGCACGATCCAGCGCTTCTTGGTCTGCGCCTTGTTCTCCATGATATCCTCGGGGGTATACATCTTTCTTCATCCCTCCGGTCAAAGCATTCCCCTCGCCCGTATTATACGGCACAAACGCGCGGATGTAAAGGAAAACCGCCCCCGCACGAACATGCAGCCAGCCCGAAACAGCATGTTTTCAGGAACAACAAAATTTTTGTCGCAAAGGGGATTTTTGGGTATTGCATTTTCGCGGGGGCAATGTTATAATGTCCAAGCGCGTGAGGTCGGGGCTCTCCCGGGCGGCGCGACACGGGGCATTAGCACAGTTGGTAGGACGAGGCAAGCGTACTTTCGCCCCCAACCAGGCCCCAAACCACCTGCTCAGGGAGCAAGAAATTTTCGGCTTCGCTCATCTGCTCTCCAGCAGATTCGCTCAGCCGACCGGCATTTAGAAAATGCCGCCCGGTTCGCGTCTCTCCCCTCTCTTTCTTGGATACGGCGGTTCTCTCCTGAGCAACTTGCGCGGATGAAACATCTTCCGATCAAAATTGCACGGACCTGAGCACTACCCGGTATCCAAACACAAGAGAAAAAGAGTCCGCATTCGATCCCACCCACCCCCACTAAAGGAAAACCCATCCCACTGTTGTGGGAAGAACACGATCGAAGCATCTCCCACTACTGGGAAAACCACCCGCCAAAAG
>CAZEIC010000024.1:0-2057 GCA_964512175.1 uncultured Oscillospiraceae bacterium
CTTTCTCGCCGATGCCCAAATCAAAGCTTGTGTATTCCTTGCCGTCGACGTTCGTGATGCCCGTTGTCAGCTCCGCCGCTTCCCCGTCCACTTCGAACGTATCGATGAACGACAGACCCGTCAGCGCCACGTTGCCCGTGTTCGTCGCCGTGATCGTGTAGGTAATGATCTCCCCGACCTTGAACGCTCCGCCAAGCCCCGTTCCGTTCTCGGACGATGCCTTCTCAAGCTTCCAGCTCGGCGCGTTCTCGCCGGTGATGGTGATGGTCAGCACCGCAGTCGCCGTGTCGCCGTCGCCGTCATCGAAACTGTAGGGGAATTCCTCTGTCAGCTTCTCTCCATCCGTGAGAGCAAACACTTCCTGGTTCGCGGTATCAAGCTTGTAGGAATACCCGCCGAGCTCGTTAGCATCCGGCGTAAACACGCCATACTTCGCGTTGTATGTGCCATCCTCGTTGGCGCCTGTGAAGGAGAACGACGTATCAACCCTGCCGTCAGCACCGTTTACGTCATTTGTCAGAACGTTTCCGGTGATGCTGGCTTCGTTGATCTTGTTCACATCCGTAGCGTCGCGCGCCGTGATGCTGTTGTCGTCTGGGTTCACGGTCGGCACATCGTCTTTCACCGTGATGCCAATGTTTTTCGATTTTGCATTCGTGCCCGTGCCGTCGGTCGCCGTGATGGTCGTGTTACGGAATGTCAAGGAGTCCTCATCATTCGCAACGGGATGCGTCTGGTTCGCGGTGAGCGTGTAGCTCAGCGAAATCGTCGTCGAGAAGTCGTTGTTCGCCGTAACGCCCGTCACCTTCAACATCCCCGCGTCGACCGCGATTTCGTCCGTCGGCAAGGTGTCGATTAACGCGCCATCCTGATTGATGTAGAGCGTAATGCTCTCGCTCGTCCCGGTGATGGTCAGGCTGCCGCCTTCCTCGTTAAAGTTCGCAGTGAAGGAAGCTTCCTTGGTAAGCGATTGCGCGTTGGGGTTCGTACCGTCAGCGAGATTCTCCTCATCGACAGTGAACGATACATCGCCAATGGTTAACGTGGGCGTCTGGTCTTCCACCGGTGTGACGCTCGCGGTATCGGAGACCGAAAGCCTGCCGCCAAAGGCCGTTGCCGTTGCCGTGTTGATGATATCACGGTTCTCCGTCTTGTTGATGTCAGTTGCTGTAATCGTGTACTCGTACTCGAACGTCATGGAGTTATTGGTTCCTGCTCCAAGAGCGAACGGTCCGGTATATGCAACGCCGCCAACGACATTCTTGTCCCATTTCTCCGGAGAAACCAACGTATCCGTCAAGGTGATGTCGCTTAGAGGTTCATCGCCTACATTCTGAACCAGCAGTCGATATCTGACGATATCGTTGAGCTTGTATTGGTAGCCATCCGGTATGGTCGTGTTGCCATTTACTGATATGATGGACTTGTCGATTAGAAGTCCAGCATACTTCGCCGTGTAAGTGATGCTCTCGGTTACGGTATCCGCAATGCCGGGATTCCACACGGCGAACGCATACTGCTCGCTGGTTGTCTTCTCCTTTGGCGTGACAGCCGGCGCACTAGGCGTGAGAGCGCCCTCGCTCAGGTCGGTATGGACGACATTGCCGTCTGCATCCTCGCCGGCAATCGTGCCGTAGTTGCCGTGGTTATAGACGACCTCGGCGAGGATCTCAAACGAACCGGCGTTTACCGTGATGTCGTAATTGTCCGTCACGGGATTGTCGTTACCGTCCTTGATCGTCACAGTGCCCGATACTGTATTCTTGCCGACTGTTGTCCGCTTGTTCGTATCGATGGGATCAAGCGTAATCTCGTCAACAGAGTGCCCGGACACCAATCCGCTTTGCTCTTTCGGGTCGGTCGGCATAATCACGTTCGTCGCCTTGGAGTCGCCCTTGAAGTTGGTCGGCATCGTCGCGCCTATCTCAATCGGCATGACTTGCTCGTTTTCGTTGTAGAGTGTCCTAGCTATCGCCAGATTGATTGTTACCGCTCGCTTCTCGATCGTCAGCGTTCCCGCCACCGGCGTGATCGCGTAGCTCGCCGTTACGTCTACC
>CAZEIC010000024.1:2157-34016 GCA_964512175.1 uncultured Oscillospiraceae bacterium
CGCTTCGCCGTCGTATACGAACGCCTGGCTATTCGCCTTGATCTCGATCTCTCGCTTGTTGATCGTCAGCGTTCCCGCCACCGGCGTGATCGCGTAGCTCGCCGTTACGTCTACCGCGTTCGCGCCTTCGCCGTGCATCACTTTGTAGCCGTCCGCGATCGGGTTGTTCCCCGTCGCCGTCTTCGCTACGTTCGTCACGCTGCCCGTCGCTGTCGCTACCAGATAGTCGCCTTCAAACAGCTTTCCGCTCGTCACCGTCACCGCGCTGTTTGTATGCGCGTTCCCGTCGTACGTCCACGCCTCGCTCGCCGCCGTGATCGTGATCGCCGCTTCCGCGTTCGTCATCGTCAGCGCGCCGTTCGTCGCCTTGATATTGTAGTTGCTCTCGTCCGTGTTCTCCTTCAGCGTATACGTGATCACGTTCGCTGTCGGGCTATCCTTCACGTACGTGATGCTGCCCGTTACCGTGACGCTCGCAAACCCTTCCTCGCCCGGGAACTCGCCCACCGGCTGCGTATGCCCGCCGTCCGTGTGCGCTTCGCCGTCGTATACGAACGCCTGGCTATTCGCCTTGATCTCGATCTCTCGCGGCGTGATCGTCAAATCATTTCCTACATATATAATGCTATAGTACCCGACATCAGCGCCATTCTTACTGATGACCGCCGCGCTTGGCACGAGTTCATTCGCATAGGCAATCACATTGTTGCTCGCGTCGCGATGAACATCAGTTTGCTGACCGGCGACCGTAATGGCCGTCCACATGTCACCCGCGACCAAGCTACCCGCCGTGATGGTCGCGACTGCATCGGTCGGTGCGACCGGCATGCCCGCGCCGCCCTGCGGCTGACCGTTATATGGCGTGGTAATCGCCGCCGCCGTAATCGTCAACGGCACTTTATAGTAGACAATGATGACATTGGTGTTGGTATCAACGGTGATGGTTACTTCATTCGTATCCGGCGAATACCGGCTGACCGTCACCGTCTTAAATTCGTTTTTCAGCTCCGGCGCGTTCTGCGCATACGCCGTCGCATTCAGCTTATTACCAATCGTCTTGACACCCGTCTGGTCTTCCGCGACCTTGGTCGTCGTGCCGTCCAGGTAGTGGTGGATGGTATAGTTCGCCTGATTGAGCTTGAAGTACAGCTTGAGCACCAGCGAGTCGTCGCCGGCGACAGTGCCGGACAGCACGTTCAGCGGATTGCCCTGCGCGTCCGCCGCGTCGGCGTCAAAGACGTATTTGTTGTCCTCTCTGGGGGCTTTATCGCTTTCAAGAACACCAACGGTGGTATCCGTCGTGCCTGTGCGCTCGACAGATCCGCCGTTACTCGTCGCAGGATAGGACAGCGTGCCGTCTTGATTCAAGACTTGATGATAGAACTCCACCGTATACTTCGTATCGGTGTTTGCCGACCAAGTGCCGGTAAGCGTAACGTCATTGGCAGGCATAGTAAAGGAAGTAACTTTCTCCTCGCCTTTCATCCAACCGTTGAAGGTATACCCCGGCGCGGTCGCTTTAGCCACGACCGTCACATTCGCGCCGACCATATGCTCCGAGCTTGCGGGCAGTGTGCTCGCGCCCGTGGGCGGCGTGCCATAATCATAGGAAACAGTATACTTGTCAAGATCGTAGTACAGCTTCAGCTTCAGGCTGCCATCCTTGACGATGACGCCCGCGAGCACATTCTCGCTGTTATCCCAGTCAACCGTATAGTTCGTGAACGTCTTCGCGTCGTCCGGGTTCGCCACCGTGCCCTGATCGCCCAGCTTGCCGGACTTGGCTTTGTCGGCATCCGCTTGCTTCTGATATGTGCCGTCAAGCTGTTGCAGGTAGTATTCGACAGTGTACTGTTTTTCGGTAACTGGCTCGTAATAGAACGCTACTACGACTTCGTCCGCCAGATTTGCGGGTTTCACCACCTCGACGACCTCGGCGCTGACCAGCTTATAACCATTGATTTTCGCATAGGTCACTTGTATTTGTTCGTTCGTTACGGTATGCACACCGTCCTGCGCTACAATTTCCTCCGCCACGTTCGTCGCGATGTCCGCGCCGTCCAGCAGATACCGCACGCGCAGCTTCCAAGACTCCAGCTTCGTGTATATGAAGGTAATCTCTATGCCGTTGATCAGCGTGAAGTGTACTTGATCTATCGTCGCCAAATATCCCGGAATCTCCGGCGCGGTAAGGTCAATCGATTCGTTCGGATTGCCCGTACCTCCGGTGGGCGCGCCCGCTTCTTCAATAATCTCCTCGGGAATCGGGTTGCCGTTGATTTCCTTATACAAGACGGAATAGGCGGCAGCGCCGACCTTCGTCCACTTGGCGTACACAGTCCAATCTTTGGTGATGGTCGTGTTCGACAGGAAGCCGATGGTGCATTCTTCGTCCTGGTACCAGCCATCAAATTGATAGTCTGTGCGCGTCGGCGCTCTGTTGGTGCCTTGTTCAGGATACACATTTGCCGCAATCTGTTGATGCTTTGTGACGGTTTTCGTGGTAAACACTTCGGGATTCGCGCCCGTATAATTGTTTTTAAAGGTGACCGTGTATTCCGGCGCGTTCCACTTGGCGTACGCCACCATGTTGGCAGCGGGCATCGTGTCAGTATTCCAATTGATTGCGTTTACAAACTCTTTTTCTCTATACCAAGCGTCGAAAGTATAGTCCGACTCCACATTGCTCGGACGGCTCGGCGTCGCAGGCGCAACCAAAGTAGCTTCGAATTTATATCGTACAGAAGCCATTGGCGCGCAGTTCGCAAACGAAAGGTCGAAAGACTTGCGCTTGTTATAGACGTGGAGAGCATTGCTGATATCGCTCACATTCCCCGAAGTCTGTTTATTGATATCGTTGTCATTCGGGCTAAGTTTGTCGTCCTTGTTGCCTTTAATATATCCATAAATATAGAACCCGGGCGCAAACTTATCAGTTAATTTAAAACTACTCATGCTGCTGTTGAAGGTATCCGCTACTGTATACTGACCAGTAGTTTGCGTTTCGATATACTGCTTAATAACCTTACTATAATTGTATCCAATTCTAGAAAATGAAACGTTAATCCCTGTTAGGCTTGAGTTATAGAAACCATTTAGGAATGTACAATCTCTCGATAATCCACCAGAACCCTGCCAAATATACCCAGCATCTAGCTCCGGCCAACCGTTAGCACCGGTATAACCAGCTTCGGCGAAGGTTTGACCGTACAGACCTTTTTTCGTGCTGCCGGCATATCCAGAATATCTATTGAATGTATACGTAATCGTGGCGCGATCATAATAGATATTGTAAACCGTCGAGCCGTCCGCCGCGACTGCGAATTCTGTATTACGATTAGAGGATACGTTAGATGCATCGCTAAAAATATAGAAGGTAGTGTTCGTAAAGCCATCGGGACGGGTAAATTGATTTGAAGTTAAGCGAGGGCTTTCCCCGACCGTTGCATTATCAACTTTTCTTTCAATCACATAATCGTATGTTTTTGCTGTCGTTTGATTCCATTTATCATTTAGGCTCTGCACCCAGAAAACGATTCTGAAAGAAGCTTTCTCGTTCCCCGTCCACTGCGCTACGAGCGTGATATCATTATTGGGCATGGTCGGGTTGTTGGTAAGCACAGTACCTTCGCCGTTCAGCTTCCAGCCGCCAAATGTATACCCCGGACGGAGCATTGTATCGGTGTCGGGCAGCTGGACCGTCGCGCCGTAGCGAAGCTGCCTGGTTTCCACATACGTGCCGCCCTGGCTGTTGAAAATAACCGTATGCACGTTACGGTCGTAATCGACGTTGACGACCGTATCTTCCGAATCGGAGACCATCAGCTGGGCGATGGGCGTTTTGGCTGTGAAGCCGGTATAATCTTTCGCCGCCGCTTCCGTCATGCGGAAGATGAAGCCGTCCTTTTTTTCAGTTTCAACAACATGATACGTATCGTCGAGAATGCTCTGTTGACGATGCTGCACGGTATACTGTTTCGGCGTGCCGACGTAGTATACCGTTACTTCGTCGTTTGCCTGAATGCCGCTTTCACTATAATTAAACGTGATAACTTTCTGTTCCTGTTTTTCAAGGGAAAAGCCGTTGAGCGTCGGGCTTTCAACGGTCAGCTTGAACTTCTCGCCTTCCTCGTATTCGTACACCTTCGTTTGAACGGCGGTCTCGTTATCTGACTTATGCAGATATTTGATGGTGATCGAGTACGTTTGCAGTTCACGGTACGTCGCCGTGAAATCGGTGTCGGCGGTGATGTTCGTGAAGGAGGCGGAGCCGCCGTCGTTGGGCTTCCACCCCGTAAACGCGTGACCATCGACATCCGGGATGTCCGGCTCGACGGCGGAAGCGCCCTTGGCAACGACCTGCGTCGCCACGAGCGGCTGGCTATCTTTATCCAGAAATCTGACGTTAAAGGCCTCGACCGGCTCCGTCCCTTGAGACAAGAGCATGCCGCCGCCGCCCGAGCTGCCTAGCGCCGGAACCGGCAAGAGCTGCAACACCATGATCGCGGAGAGCAGCAATGCCAGAAACCTTCTGTTAGAATTGCTTGTCATATCCATATCCTCCTTAATAGCCACCGGTTGGAGCGAACGTGCTTCATATATGCAGATGACCCAGCCGCCATAGAAGCGGCTGGGTTATACACTAGCCTCAGCGATAGCTCACGGCCAGCCGCCATGAGTAACCAAAGGTTTCAACACTCGCGGCAAAGGTGTAGGAATCACCATTCGCACCCGGGATATCCTCAAAACCGTTACCACGGTCGCACTGCCACTGGTAGGTGATCTCATAACCTTCGAGACCCTGGAGCACGCTTGTGAGGTATACGGGTTCGCCGAGCGTCATCGCAGTACGGCGGGAAGTGAAAATCGTTACCTTCTTCTCCGTGTTATTTTCGCTTCCATTATAGACATATCCTTCCAGATTGTCAACAAGAACTTTCAGCCAATCGCCCTCCGCGCCGAGGACTTCCATTGCCGCGTCTGCGGGGACGGTAAGGAGGATTTCGCTCATGCCGTCGGGGGCTTTGCGGATATCCACAACCGCGTCTGTCTCGGGGGCGGCGAGCGGTATATTGTAGTTCTCAATGACGATTTCTTCTTCCACCTCGGGCTGCGCCGCAGGGGCTACCGGGGCTTCTTGAACCGGGGCTACCGGAATCTCTTCGACGACCGGGGTTTCCTCAATGGGAGCTACCGGGGTTTCTTCGACGACCGGGGTTTCTTCAATAGGAGCTACCGGGGGTTCTTCGACGACTGGGGTTTCCTCAATGGGGGCGACCGGGGTCTCTTCGACGACCGGGGTTTCCTCAATGGGAGCTACCGGGGTTTCTTCGACGACCGGGGTTTCTTCAACGGGGGCTACCGGGGTCTCTTCGACGACCGGGGTTTCTTCAACGGGAGCTACCGGGGTTTCTTCGACGACCGGGACTTCCTCGACTACGATTTCCTTGTAGAACGCCTTGAGGCGGATATTGAGCAAGTCGCCTTCGAGGATGGTGTCAAAGTCGTATTCCTCGATGATTTCTTCGGGATGGTCCATCCAGTACCAGAACGAGAACTCGTAACCTTCGCGGGTGGGCACGGTGTAGGGCTCGACAATCTTCGCGCCCTGCGGGAGTTCTGAGATGCCATATAGCGAACCGTTGTAATCCAGGAAGGTGACTGTGTACATCACAGGGGCTTCTTCAACGGGGGCTACCGGAGTTTCTTCGACCGGAGCGACCGGAGTTTCTTCAACGGGGGCTACCGGGGCTTCTTCGACCGGAGCGACCGGGGCTTCTTCAACGGGGGCTACCGGGGCTTCCTCGACCGGAGCTACCGGGACTTCTTCGACCGGAGCGACCGGAGCTTCTTCAACGGGGGCTACCGGGGCTTCTTCGACCGGAGCGACCGGAGCTTCTTCAACGGGGGCTACCGGGGCTTCCTCAACGGGGGCTGCCGGGGCTTCTTCGACCGGAGCTACCGGGGCGGGAGCAACCGGGATCTCCTCAACCGGAGCTACCGGGGCTTCCTCGACAACAGGGGCGGGCGCTTCAGGAGCATTCTCCTCGGCAAAAGATGTAATATAGGGCATGCTCGTTGACGCGACCAGCACGGCTATCATCAGTGCAACCCATTTCTTCATGTTCTTCATGATCATTTCCTCCTTGTGTCTGTCCCTTTGGGGGTGTAGCAGGGGGTTTTTCTCTCTGTTTCCACCCTACGCGCCCAGTTTACAGCATAAATGTTACATGGCTGGTTACATTTGGGACAATTTCAAGATTTTTTCAAACTTTTTTTGAAGTCTTTCCGCGCATCGCTCTTTTTGCTTCGCTGTTACCGAAATATCTACGCCATTTATATGGAAACAACGCTTTCATTTTTCATCGGTTCAGCAGTGGAATGTGGGTTACATACAGGGTTACACACGTATCTGCCTTCCAGTTTGTTCCACCCGGAATGACGAAAAGCGCTGCTTGGGAGGTGATTTACCCGCATATGACAGGCTTTCTGTCACGCGGTCACGCCCGTGTAATCGTGACCGGTAATATATACGCGCGATCCGGAAAAGCAACGCGCGCTTCTATCGCTGCATAGCAAGAAATTTTCGCAGTCGCATAACTGGCTGTCAAAAAGAATGAAACATATTATTGAAGTAACGCATCACGATAAATCAAAAAGGAGCGCCCAACGGCGTTCCTTTAATAGTCATCAACTGTGCCGGAGGCGGGACTCGAACCCGCACGGGGAGTGCCCGGGGGATTTTAAGTCCCCTGCGTCTGCCATTCCGCCACTCCGGCGCGTGAGCAAGTATAGCAGAAACCCATCATGTTTGCAAGCGATTTGCAATCGAAACATGATGGGTTCTGCGGAATGTGTAAATACTGTCGATTTCGGCGCGATGGTCGTGTTTATATGATCGATTTTGGTGTTTCGTAGACTATACTTTGGTCTGTTTATTTAGACTTTAGTCTGTTATCGCTGAACTCTGCCCGAACCTGAGCCTTTCATCAGCGATTCGACCTCTTTCACAGACACTCGGTTGTAATCACCCGAGATGGTGTGCTTCAGGCAGGACGCCGCGACCGCGAACTCCAGCGCCGTCTTATCATCGTCATAAGCATTCAGACCGTAGATCAGACCGCCGCCGAAGCTGTCGCCGCCGCCAACGCGATCGACGATATCGGTGATCTGATACTTACGGCTCAAACAGAACTCGCTGCCATTGTACAGGCAGGCGCGCCAGTCGTTATGGTTGGCGGACTTGCTTTCGCGCAGCGTGATAGCGACGCGGGAAAGGTTGGGATACTTATCCATCGCCGCTTGCGCGATGGCGCGGTACGCCGTCGTGTCCAGCTCGCCCTTTTCAACGTCGTGCGCGCCCGCAGAGATGCCCAGCGACATTTGGAAATCTTCTTCATTCGCGATGGCGGTGTCGACATACTTCACCAACTCGCTCATGACCTCGCTCGCCTTTTTACCGTACTTCCAGAGGTTCTTGCGGTAGTTCAAATCGCAACTGACGTGCACGCCGCGCGCCTTCGCCGCACGCACGGCTTCCATGCTCAAGTCCGCCGCGCCTTGGCTGATTGCCGGGGTGATGCCCGTGATGTGAAACCAATCCGCGCCGGAGAATACGGCATCCCAATCGATCATGCCGGGCTTGGCGCACGCGATGGCGCTCTCGGCACGGTCATAAATGACCTTGCTGGGACGCTGCACAGCGCCCGTTTCAAGAAAATAGATGCCCATGCGTCCGGCGGCAAAGACGACATTGCCGCAATCGACGCCGAAGCCGCGCAGCTCGCGCAGCGCCGCTATGCCGATATCGTTGTCCGGCAGCACGGTCACAAACGCGGCATCCATGCCATAGTTCGCCAGCGAAACCGCGACGTTCGCCTCTCCCCCGCCGAACGTCGCTTCGAGCGCGGGCGACTGGAACAGCCGTTCATAGCCCGGGCTTTTGAGGCGCAGCATGAGCTCGCCAAATGTTACGACCCTCTTTTTCACAAAAACATACCTCTTTCTACTTTTTACAGACCAAAGTCTACTTTTGAAGCAGGTGGAACGCGAAGCCTGCGATCTCGTCTTTCAGATAGATTGCCTTGATTTGACCGTCCGGCGTATAGCTGGCGGTTTCCTCGGCGAAGACATAGCCGCGCCGCTCGAGATGCCATTTCGCACGCGCGACGCTGTTCGTGCCAACGGCGATATGCCCGTGCTCGCCACGGAAAGGATGGTCGAGCATTTCAAAGGTATCGCCGACAAACTTACCGTCCTTCAGCAGCGGCATGGACATGAGGTCTGCAATCAGCCCGGCGTTGCGAAGCGCCGTCTCTTTATCGGGCGAATGTACGCCGATATGCACGACCGAGAACCCCAGCATCAGGCGCACCGCCTCGCGCGCAAGGTTTTCGATGCGCTCGAAATCGCCCGCCTCGATCGCATCGTCCGGCACCATCCAGCTGCCGCCGCACGCCGCGATTTTGGGGAAGGACAGGTATTCCACCAGATTCTTCGCGCTGATACCGCCCGTCGGCACAAACTTCACATCGCCATACGGCGCGCTCATCGCCTTGATAAGCTTCAAGCCGCCCAGCGCCTCGGCGGGGAAGAACTTAACCGTTTTCAAACCAAGCGAGAGCGCAATCTCGATATCAGAGGGATTGGCGCAGCCCGGCAGCACCGGCGCACCCTTTTGGATGCAGTACTTCACAACCTCGGGGTTCAGCCCGGGCGACACGATATACGCCGCGCCCGCGGCAACCGCTCTATCCACCTGCTCGCAGGTGAGCACAGTACCCGCGCCGAGCAACACGTCCGGCAGCGCCTGATGCACGAGGCGAATCGCCTCCTCCGCGGCATCGGTGCGGAACGTGATCTCCGCGACCGGCAGACCGCCGCGCGAGAGCGCGCCGCAAAGCGGCACGGCATCCTGCGCGCGCTTGACTTTGATGACGGGCACCAGCCCCGCCAGCGACAGTTGCGATAGCATGTCCATGTTCGATAGCCTCCTATGATGATAAGGGCAAACGCCCTTTCACGCGGATGTTATATTCCGAAGTATGCCTTGGCGTTGCCAAAGCAGATATCGCGCACCATGCCCTTGAGGAACGGCATATCGGCGGGATACTCGCCGTACTCCACCCAATTGCCGAGCGTTTCGCACAGGATGCGCCGGAAGTATTCGTGCCTCGGGTAGCTGATGAACGAACGGCTGTCCGTCAGCATGCCGACGAACTGCGACAGCAGCCCGAGGTTGGCAAGCCACTTGATTTGCTCGGTCATGCCGTCGCGCTGGTCGAGGAACCACCACGCCGCGCCCATCTGCATCTTGCCGCGCGTGCCCGACTGCTGGAAATTGCCGATCATGGAACCGATCACGGCGTTGACCGACGGATCGAGGTTATAAAGAACGGTCTTGGGCAGCGCGCCGCGCCTGTCCTGCTCGTCCAGCAGGCGGGAAAGCCCGCGCGCGACGGGCGAATCAATGATGGAATCAAAGCCCACGTCAGGCCCGTATGCGGCGAACATGCGGCTGTTGTTGTTGCGCATAGCGCCGATGTGGTACTGTTGCGCCCAACCGCGCTTGTTGTACATCTCGCCGAGCGCGCAGAGCACGACGAGCTTATAGCTCGCGGCGTGCTTGTCCTTGATTTCCTCGCCCGAGAGCGCCGCGCGCAGCGCTTTTTCCGCTTTGCGCATGTCGATTTCGCCGACCGGCACTTCGTCCAGCGCGTGGTCGGAGATACGCGCGCCCAGCGCGTGGAAATAGTCCACGCGCGCGTCCAGCGCCGAGAGCAGATCGTCCAGACAGCGAATCTGCACGCCCGCCGAAGCCGACAGCCGCGCGATATACTCCGCGAAGCCCGGACGGTCGATGTTGATCGCCTTGTCCGGGCGGAAGGCGGGCAGCACGCGTGCGTTGAGATCGCTCGCCTCGGCGATGCGCTTGTGCGCGGCGAGGTCGTCCGCCGGGTCGTCAGTCGTGCAGAGCGCGTCCACATGGAAGCGGTCGATCAGCCCGCGCGCGCGGAATTCCTCGCGCGTGAGCATTTCCGACGTGCGCTCCCAGACGCTCTCGGCGGTCTGCTCGTTCAGCGGCTCGTAAATATCGAACACGCGCTGCAGTTCGAGGTGCGTCCAATGATACAAAGGGTTGCCGATGGCATTGGGCAGCATGCGCGCGTAGGCGAGGAACTTTTCCTTGTCGTCCGCATCGCCGCGAATCAGCCGCTCCTCCACACCGTAGGACAGCATGGCACGCCATTTGTAATGGTCGCCGCCGAGCATTAGATGCCCGATGTTGCGAAAGCGCGTGTTCTCGGCAATCTCATTCGGGTTCAGGTGGCAGTGAAAATCCAGAATGGGCATGTGCTCGGCGGCATCGTGGAACAGTTCGCGCGCCGCGTCGGTCGTCAGTAGAAAATCTTTGTCCATGAATGGCTTCATAACGTTTCCTCCTATTCCTTACAGCGCCTGTGCTTCCGCCAGCGCGTCGCGAAGGTAGCCCGCGAGAATCGCGACGATGCGCGCGTTCTTGCCGCCCTGCGCGACGATCACATCCGCCTGATTGATATAGTTCTTGATGTATTTGTCGTACATGGGCTTGACGGTGGAGAGGTATTGGAAGGCGATGTTGTCGATTTGCCTGCCCCTGTCCTTGATGTCGCGGCGGATGCGCCGCAGCAGGCAGATATCGGGCTCGACGTTGATGTACAGCTTCAAATACATCATATCGACCAGCCGCTTGTCGTAGAAAGCGTGGATGCCCTCGAGGATCAACACGTCCGCCGGGTAGAGCAATTCGCGCCTGTCGCACCGCGCATGCAACGCGAAATCGTACGCCTTGCGATTGACCGGACGACCCGCCATGAGCTCGGTGATGTCGTACATGAGCAGCTCATGATCGAAGATCGACGGCTCGTCATAGTTGAGCAGCACACGCTCGTCGAACGTCATGTCCGGGTGATCAAAGTAGTACGCGTCCTGATTGACGACCGTGCTGGACGCGCCGATCGCCTTGCAAAGCTCGCGCGCCAGCGTCGTCTTACCCGAGCCGCTCGCGCCGCATATCCCAAGAAAGAGCATATGACCTCCCCTTTCCCACGCATGCAACAATACAACATTTTGTAGGTTCTTGTCAATATGACCGGGCATATTGTGAGAGAAAATTGGTTGCCTTTCGCGCGCCGACGTGATACACTGGCTATCGGGGGTGGTGCGCGTGGAAGCATGTGCATTGAACGGGTTCTATACGCAGGCGCAGCGGACGCGCTGGCTTGCCGCCGTGCCGGGGCGGTATTCCTGCCGCGCATACGCGGGCGCGCCGGACGTGGCGCAGATGAGCGCGCTTTCCTACGCCGCCGCGCGCGTGTGCCTGCCGGGAACGCGCATCGTGATCGCCGAAATGGACGCGAAGGCGCTGTTTCGCTATATCCCGGTCGTCGGCGGCATCGCGGGCACGGAGAAATACGCCGCCATCATCGCCGACACGAGCGCCGAGCGCTATGCCCTGCTCGCGGGCATCGGCGGCGAGGCGTTCATACTGGAGGCGGCGTCGCTCGCGGTCGGCACATGCTGGGTGTCGGGCAGCTTCCGTCGGAGCGCGGTTGATATCGCGCTCGGTGAGCATGAAAAGGTGCTTGCCGTTACGCCGCTGGGCGTGCCGGCGGAGGGCGCGGGCAAGCCGCGCAAACGCAAACAGCTCAATGAAATCTGCACGGGCGACCCCGCCGCGTGGCCGCTCTGGGCGTATAACGCCGCCGAGTGCGTGCGCGCCGCGCCGTCCGCCGTCAACCGCCAGCCGTGGCGGCTGTCCTACGCGGGGCGCACGATGGCGCTGCACGCCGGGAAGGCGCTGTCCTCGCTGGACATGGGCATCGCGCTGTTGCACATGGAGATCGCGACAGGCGGCGCGCCGCACACGTTCACGTGGGCGGAAGATAAAGAAATCGCGCGGCTGGTGGTCGAGGAAGCGGAAGAAGAATAAGAATGATTGACAAACGATAATTCGCGTGTTATGCTCCCTTTGAAGTTATCGTAATTCGATAATTTCAAAGGGGGTTTTGTGATGCGGAAAGCAATTTGGGCGGGCGGCGCGCTGGCGGTCGCCTGTATGCTGTGCGCGCTGCTCGCGCCAAGCGACTGGAACATACTATTAATCCTCGCGCTGCCGCTGGTAACGCTGGGCGAAGGCTTACGCGCGCTGTCGCTGTCGGGCACGGTCGGGAACGTCGCGGCAATCGTCTTATACGTTACCGTCTCGCTCGCGCCCGCCGGGTATGCGCTGCTACGCAGGCGGTCAAGCGCGAAATGGACGCTGTACGCCGTCAGCGCGTACCTGTTGTTTTTGCTGTACATGCTCGTCAATCCCGCGCTGATTGCCGGGCTGTTCGCACCGGAGCTGGCAAGCATGCCCAAGGAAATCACGACGGCGACGCTGTGCGCGCCGCTGTGGCTGCTGATCGTCGCACGAACCGCGCTGGTTTGGGTGGCGCGCCCGACACAGCGGGCAATGCGCGGGCTGCTGCTGTCGCTTTCGGGGCTGTTGATTGTATCGGTGTGCTATGCCGACGTGCGGACGCTGGCGGCAAGCGTGCCGCTGGGCGCTGCGGACGCGTGCGCCGCCGTCGCGCGATTTTTAGCGTCCGCCGTCCCCGCCTGCCTGCTGCTTTCGCTCGTGCCGATGCTATGGCGCTTGACAGCGAGCGACCCGAAACGACCGTTCAGCGAGCAAAACGCATGCGAAATCGACCGCATGGCGGCACGTTCACGGTTGGCGCTAAAAGCGTCGGTCGGCACGGCGCTTTTGAGCGCGGCGCTGACGTTACTGCTCGCGCGGTACATGCGCAACGTCGATTTGAGCGTATCGCTGCCGCTTGACATGCTGGCGCTGACGCTCGCGCTTGCCCTGCTGTCGCGCTGGATGAAGGCGGCGTGCGCGCTGCAAACAAGCGACGACCTGATGATATGAGGCTCGTATGGCGATCATCGTGCACTTGGACGAACAACTCAAAAAGCGCGGCATGACCGCCAAGCAGCTTTGCGAACAAATCGGGCTGACCGAGGCGAACATGTCTATCCTGCGCAGCGGCAAGGCGCGCGGCGTGCGGTTTTCGACGCTCAACGCCATCTGCAACGCGCTTTCGTGTGACGCGGGCGATATCCTGTCATGCGACGGCAAACCGGAAAGCATGGAGGAAGAAGCATGAAGAAAATTCTGACATCGTGCGCGGCGCTCGCGCTGCTGCTCACGGGCTGTCAACTGGCGCGCGAGGACGAGCCAAGACCAGACAAGGGCGCGCTCTGCGGCGTGCAGGTGTTTCTGGAAGATGGCGGCGACGGCGAAGCGTTCGACGAGCACGCGGCGGGCGCGGAATACCTGCTCATCACGCGGCGCACGGACGCGCAGGGCGAGGCATATGTTGACTTTTCGCAGAGCGCCGGGATATCGGGCGGGAAAAACGCGCTGCATGTCGCGGACGCGAGCGAGGAAATCACACTGACGGGCACGCTCACGCTGCTGCGCGGGCACGACGAAACGCTGCACATCTACGCTCTCTATCAGCGCGAGAACGGCGAGATCTACCGCGTAAAGAACCCCGGCATGGGCGGCATGCTGGACGGCGCGGCGGTCAAATATACGGAAACAAAGGACGACGACACAAAAAGCAACGCCGTAAATGTAATGCTGTCCATCCGTGAAATCGACGTGCTGCAAAACGCGACCGTTCTGCAAATGAACGCGGCGCACGAGCAGCTTACGGCAACCGCATACACGGCGGACGAACTGCTGAATACGGACGTGCCCAGCCTACGCGCGCAATCCGATTGCGCGTATATCCTGATAGAAGAACGCTATACGACCGGGCGCGTCGCGTACTGCGCGTACAGCGAAAGCGCCTCGCACACGCTGCATGTGCCGCGCGGCGGGGCGCTGACCAAGGCGGTCGATATCACGATCGCGTTTCAGGACGATTGAGGAATAGCTCGTCGCGCAGGTAGAAATACAGCGCGACCTCGCCCTTGTACCCCGGCTCGGTATACACGTTGGTGTCGATGCCGCCGAGCACGAACCCGTACTTCATGTAGAACCGGCAGGCGATCAGGTTGTCGCTCTGCGTTTCGAGCGACACGCCGTTCAGCCCCTTTTCTTTGCTCCACGCGACGGCGGCGTCCATCAGCAATTTCGCCGCGCCGCGCCGCCTGTGCGCGCGGTCGACCTTGAAATCGTCGATAAAGCCGTTGCCGTTCCAACGCTTGCACACGAGGATGCTGCCGACGCATTCGCCGCCGTATATCGCCAGAAACACCGCCTCGTTTTCGTTGTTCACATACGTTTTCGGGTCGGTCGTGTTGTTCAAATACAGTTTCTCCGCGGGCTGCGCGTAAAGCTCCTCTTTGGTCGTCCATTTTTCGCCGTCATACGCGGGGATCAACCGCCCGATGATGGCAAACGGCTGCTGCGGATGCGGGAAAAAGCGCAGCGTGCTTTCGTCCAGCCGAATCACAGAATATTCCATGTTATCACCTCGCTCACAACAGAATCACGAAGCCGCGCTCTCGCGCAGCGCCTCGACGCGCGCGACGAGCTTTTCGGCGATGGGTACGGCGGCGCGCAGCAGTTCCTCCTGCGGCAGCCGCGTCTCGCGCAGCAGCATGGCGGGCGTTTTGCCCGCCGAGAGCGACAGGCGCGCGTCGGTCTGCTCCATGGCGGCGTACAGCGCCTCGATGCTCCGGACATACTTCATTTCAAGGCGCATCACCAGCGCGCCGCGCGCGTAGGACACATGCGACACGCCGAGCCTCGCGCACAGCGCGCGCAGGTGCGCGATCTCGATGAGGTTCATGACGGGCACGGGCGGGTCGCCAAAACGGTCGATGAGCTCCTCGATGACGTCCTCCCTGTCCTCGCGCGTGCGAATGAGCGCGATGCGCTTGTAGACCTCCATGCGCTGCCCCTCGCTGCCCACGTACTCGGTCGGCAGGAACGCGTCAGCCTGCAAATCGACGCGCGTCTCCAGCTCGCTCTCGCGCGCCACGTCCTGATCGCCCTGCGCCTCGCGCACCGCTTCCTCGATGAGCTTACAGTACATATCATAGCCCACCGTGCTGACCTGCCCGGACTGCTCGGGCCCAAAGATATTCCCCGCGCCGCGAATCTCCAAATCGCGCATGGCGATACGGAAGCCCGCGCCGAACTCCGTGAACTCGCGGATGGCGGACAGCCGCTTTTCCGCCGTCTCCGACAGCATTTTATCGGGGCGCACGGTGAAATACGCGTATGCCACGCGGTTGGAACGCCCCACGCGCCCGCGAAGCTGATAGAGCTGCGCCAGCCCGAAGCGATCCGCGTCAAAGACGATGAGCGTGTTGGCAAGCGGCACGTCCAGCCCGTTTTCGATGATGGTCGTGCACAGCAGCACGTCGTACTTGCCCTCGTAGAAGTCCATCATCACGTCTTCGAGCGAATGCTCCTTCATCTGCCCATGCGCGATGGCGATGCGCGCCTCGGGCACCAGCGCGCGCAGCCGCGCGTGGAACGCCTCGATGGACTGCACGCGGTTATACAGGAAAAACACCTGCCCGCCGCGCGCCAGCTCGCGCATGATGGCGTCGCGAATCACGCCGTCGGAGTAGTCCATGACGTAGGTCTGCACGGGATAGCGCTCCTCGGGCGGCGTTTCCAGCAGGCTCATGTCCCGCACGCCGACCATGCTCATGTGCAAGGTGCGCGGGATGGGCGTTGCCGACAGCGTGAGCACGTCCACCTTGTGCTTCATGTTCTTGATGACTTCCTTGTGTGAAACGCCGAAGCGCTGCTCCTCGTCCACCACCAGCAGCCCCAAGTCCTTGAACTTCACGTCCTTGGACAGCAGCCTGTGCGTGCCCACGAGGATATCCACAAACCCGCCCGCGAGGTTCTTAAGCGTTTCCTTCTGGCGCTTGGGCGACTGGAAGCGGCTGATAACGTCCACCGTGACGGGAAAGCCCTCCAGCCGCTTGGACAGCGTGTAATAATGCTGCTGTGCGAGGATCGTCGTGGGCGCGAGCAGCGCCACCTGCTTGCCGTCCATGACCGCCTTGAATGCCGCGCGCATGGCGACCTCGGTCTTACCGTAGCCCACGTCGCCGCACAGCAGCCTGTCCATGTTCTGGGCGGACTCCATGTCGCGCGTCACGTCGCGGATGGCGCGTTCCTGATCGGGCGTTAATTCATAAGGGAAATTGTCCTCAAACTGCGCCTGCCACGGCGTATTGGGCGAAAAGGCGTGCCCCGGCGTCGCCTTGCGCTGCGCGTAGAGCTGCACCAAATCAAACGCCAGCCTGCGCAGGCTCGCCTTGACCTTGGATTTTTGCTTTTGCCACTCGCCGCCGCCCAGCTTGTTGAGCGCGGGCGCTACGTCCTTGCCCTGCCCGCCGATGAATTTCTGCACGCGGCTGAACTGGTCCGTCGGCACGTAGAGCTTGTCGTTGCCCTGATACTGGATGTACAGATAATCGCGGTACGTGCCCTCGGACTGGATGCGCACCGTGCCCCGGAAAATGCCCACGCCGTGGTGTTCGTGCACCACGTAATCGCCTTCTTTGAGGTCGGTAAACGCTTCGATGCGCTCGCCCGAGGTCGCCGCGCGCCGCTTTTGCTTGCGGTAGCCCGAGCCGTAAATGTCCGCGTCGGCGACGACGGCAAGCCCCGCCTCTCGCAAGATGAACCCGCGCGACAGCGTGACGGGCAAAATCGCCGCCTCGCCGGGGGCGGGCATGGCAATGGATTCGTCAAACGGAAGCAGCGCGCCCATCTCCTGCAGCGCCGCCTGCATGCGCTTGCCGCGCGCCACGCCGCCAGAGAGCAGCGCCACGGCGTATTTCTCCGCGCGCCACGCCGCCACGTCGGCCTCCAAGTCGCGCAGCCTGCCCTGATAGAGCGAGGCGGGCAAGCCCGGAAAGCGGATGATCGCATCGGGCGACAGCCCCGCCATGCCGCGCAGGAAATCCTGAAAAGTAAACAGCGTCAGCCCGTCGAGCGCCGAAAACGCCTCGTCTGCGGAATATAGAAGGTTCGCCTGCGCGGGCACGGCTTCCTGCCGCGACAGCGCGAGCTTGAAGTCCTCGAAAAAGCCCGCGACGCGGTCGTCGCAGCGCGCGCGCACGCGGTCGGGCGCGTCGAGGATGACGATGGGGTCGGAAAGCCATTCATGCAAAAACGAGGTTTCCGGCAGCAGCACGCTCGCCCACAAGCCCATGCCCCGGAAGTTCGCGCCGCGCGCCAGCGCGTCCGCGTCCGCAAGGAAGCGCGCATAGCCGTCACGCGCCGCAATAGGAGCGCTTTCCTCAGGCGGCTCGCCGTCCTCGCTCGGCATCGCGGGCAGCCCGGGCTGGTACGGCGCGGGCGGGTGCTCGCGCGCGTGCTCGGCGACCGCCGTCCGCATGCGCTCGGCGGCGGGCGCGCGCATATCATCAGACAGCAGGAACTCGCCCGCAGGCGACAGCCGCGCCGTTTGCAGCCGCGTTAGGCTGCGCTGGCTGATGCAGTCGAACTCGCGCAGCGAATCGACCTCGTCGCCGAAGCACTCGATGCGCAGGGCGTTGACCTCGCACGGCGGATACACGTCCACCAGCGCGCCGCGCAGCGCGCACTGCCCCTTGCCCTCGACCATGTCCACGCGCTCGTAGCCCAGCGCGCAGAGCTTTTCGATCAATTCCTGCGGCGGCAGCCTGTCCCCCACGCGCACGGTGAGCGTCGCTTCGGCGTAACGTTTTGGCGGCATGTGGCGAAGCAGCAAAGCGTCTGCGGGCGCGCAGAGCACGCGCAATTCGCCGCGCTGGGCGCGCGTGAGCGTTTCCAGCCTGTGCCACGCCGTTTCTTGGCTCGCTGCCGCGCGCGCGAACTGCATGTCGGCGGCGGGCAGCACGCCCGCGCCGCCGCCCAGCAGATGCGCGCAATCGTCCGCCGCGCGCATCGCCGCCTGATCGCTCGCGGCGATATAGAGCACCTGCCTGCCCGTCTTCTCGGCGAGCGCAGCGGCAAGGAACGGGCGCTGCCCGTCCGCCATGTCGTACACGGCGGCGAAGCCTTTCCCGTTCGCGGCTTTTGCCATGGCAAGCCACGGTTCATAGGAAGCTAGCGGCTCAAACAGTCGGTTCAATGTGATTCCTCTTATTATATAGATTCATGGCTTTGTCGATGCCCTGCAACAGGATGCTCTCGGCGGCTTCCGCCGCCAGCGTGTACGCCTCAAACGCAATCTTGCGCGCGGCTTCGTCGGGATAATGCCCGGTGACGAAATCCGCCAAGTCCCACCCCGGCGGCGGCGTGCCGACGCCCACGCGGATGCGCCGGAACGCCTCCGTGCCCGTGCACTGGATGATGTTGCGCATGCCGTTGTGCGTGCCCGCGCCGCCGTGCGGCCGCAGGCGCACGGCGCCAAACGGCAAATCGATGTCGTCGGAGATGATGATCGCATCCTCCGGCGCGAACTTGTACCACGAGAGCGCGTCGGCGACCGCCAAGCCCGACAGGTTCATGAACGTCTGCGGCTTGATGAGCACGACGCGGTCGTCGCCCGCGCGCCCCTCGCCAACGAGCGAACGGCACTTGAGCTTCTTAATAGGGATGGACAGACGCAGCGACAAAAGGTCGAGCACGTCAAAGCCCGCGTTGTGCCGCGTGTGCGCGTATTTTTCGCCGGGGTTGCCAAGACCGATGACCGCGCGCATGTCAGACCACCCACTCGGCGGGGCGCACGTCCGCCGAACCGCCGTCCTCGACGCCGCACAGCAGCATCAGCGTCTTTTCGCCCGTCACGTAGCGCTTGGGCGGGTTCTCCTGCGCGAGCACAAAGCACATGCCGACGACCTCTATGGAAAATTCTTCCATCAAGGTCAGCATGCCGCGCGCCGTGCCGCCGCAGCGCATGAAATCGTCCACGATCAGCGCGCGCTGACCCGACTGCACCGCGCGGCGCGACAGCGACATCGTTTCGATATCGCCCTTGGCGGTGACATAATTGATGTTGACCGCGCTGCCCTCGTAAACCTTGCTGGCGCGCCGCGCGATGACCAGCGGCACGTGCAAAGCGTCCGCCGTCATCAGCGCCACGGGGATGCCCTTGGTTTCCATCGTCAGCACGAAATCGACGTTCTTATCGTAATACTCGCCCGCAAGGATGTTCCCCATGCCGGACACGAGATCGGGCGAGGAAAGGATATCCGAAAAGTAGAGAAAGCCGCCCGGCAGCACGCGCGACGGCTCGGAGAGCCTGTCGCAGATGGACTGGATGAACGGGCGCGCCGCGCCCTTTTGCCACAAAGGACGGTAGCGCACGCCGCCCGCAGCGCCCGTCACGGTGTCCAGCGTGCCAAGGCCGTAGCTCTTGAGCGTTTCCTGCAAAATCGCCACGTCCTCGCTGACGGTGGACTTGGCGGACGCGAACATATCGCAGAAATACGACAGCGTAAAGATCCTGTTGGGCGCTGCGGTCAGCACCTGTGTCATGGCGGCAAGCCGCTCGTTGCGCTTCACCTTGTCGGTCATCGATACACCCTCCCCGTAACTTGAGCATTCTACCACAGTTTCCCGAATATTTCCACTACTTTTTTACGCGAACGTTCGTGTTTTTTATACTCGCAAATTGCAGGATTCTTCCATGATATGTCGAATACGGAATTTAGCAGAATCTACATATGGAGGTGGCGAACGTCATGAAAAGACTGCCGGCGCTATACCCGCACCATATCGTTGCGGAGGCGTGGCCACGGCTGCGCGCGAACTGGCTCATCGAGATGGAACACGTCATGCTCGGCACAGCGCCAAACGACCGCGCCGTACGCGCGGAAACGCTCGCGAGCGAGCCGATTCTGGACGGCGCGGGCATCCGCGAGACGGTGCGCGTGTTCTACGCCCCCGGTTTCAAGGCAAGCTTTGACGCGGTGATCGCGCGCCCCGCGCGCGAAGGGCGCTTCCCGGTCATCACATGGAATCAATTCGCGGACGACGGCGACTGCCCGGCGCTGAACGAGGCGATCGCGCGCGGGTACGCCGTCGCGGCGTTCAAGCGCGACCAGCTCTTTGAGGACAAGGAAAACGGCGGCACGGCGGCGTGCGACGCATACGGCGACGGTTTTACGTGGCGCGGCATCCGCGCGTGGGCGTTCGGGCATTCCAAGCTGCTGGACTATCTGGAAACGACCGATTACGCCGATAAAGCCAAGTTCGTCGCCACCGGGCACTCGCGCGGCGGCAAGGCGGCGCTGGCGGCGGGCGCGTATGACGAGCGTTTCGCGGTAACAGCGCCGAACAATTCCGGCTGCGGCGGCGCGGGCTGCTTCCGCGTGCTCGCGGGGCGCGACGGCAAGCTGGAAAAGGACGCGACGCGCGTGGAGACGCTTGGGCGCATCGCCACGAAGTTCCCGTACTGGTTCGCGGACGGCTTCGCGCGGTACGGCGGCGAAGCGCCGTACTTCCCCGCGGGCAACGAAGAGAACCTGCGCTTTGATCTGCACACGCTCAAGGCGACCGTCGCCCCGCGCCACCTCGTCACGCTCGAAGGGCTGGACGACGCATGGTCCAACCCCTTTGGCACGTACATATCGTGGCGCGCCGCGCAGCCGGCGTTCGATCTGCTCTCGGCGGGCGACCGCAACAATGTTTACTACCGCGAGGGCGGGCACGGCTTCCATCGGGAAGACTGGCTCGCGCTGCTCGATTACTGCGACAAAGCGTTTTACGGCAAGCGCGTACAGACGGTCTTCAACAACGCGCCGTTCACCGTATGATCTACACCGTCACCATCAACCCCGCGCTGGACGTGACCTGCATCGCGCCGGGGTTCACGCAGGGCGCGGTCGTCCGCGCGGAAGAAACGCTATGCGACCCGGCGGGGAAAGGGGTCAACGTGTCGCGCGCCATCCGCGCGCTCGGCGGCGACAGCGTGTGCATGGCGCTGGTCGGCGGCGATACGGGAAAGCACTTGGAAACGCTGCTCAAACGCGAGGGCGTGACCTGCGATTTCTCCTATACGAGCGTCGAAACGCGCGTCAACGTCAAAATCACCGACCCTGTCAGCCATACGCATACCGATGTGAACGCTCCCGGCGCATATGTCAAGGAGGACAGCGATTGGTTCTGGGCGCATGTATGCAAGCGCATCCAGCCGGGCGACACCGTGGCGATCTGCGGCTCGCTGCCGACGGGGTATTCCGCGCAGTCCTTCGCGTTCTCCGTCATGACGCTCAAAATGCGCGGCGCGGTCGTCTGTCTGGACACCAGCGGCGAGGCGTTGGCGCTTGCCGTCCGGCAAAATCCCTTGATCGTCAAGCCCAACGCGGCGGAGGTCAAGGCGCTGTATCCCGACCTGTCGCCGCTGGAAGCGGCGAAGCAGCTTTGCAGGGACGGCGTTGCCATCGCGCTGGTCTCGCTCGGCGCGGAGGGCGCGTACATGGCGGTCGGCGATTGCGCGGTGCATGCCGCCGCGCCCAAGATCGACGCCATGAGCACGTCGGGCGCGGGCGACGCCATGCTCGCGGGGCTGCTGGTCGGGCTGGAGGAAAAGATGGATACCGGCAAGCTGCTTACGTTCGCGGTGGGCGCGGGCACGGCGAAAGCGCAAAAGCGCGGCACGCGCCCGCCCACGCGCGAGGAAGCGCTCGCGCTCGCTGCGCAAGTCGTCGTTCGGGAAGTATAAAGATAAAAACAGAATGACAATATAAGGGGGGGATGCGGAGAGCCGCGCGAAGCGGCGGAACGAGGCAAGAATGTCCGACGAATGGTCTCAGGCGCTGTCGCCGTACATCGAGATGGCGCGGGACGTGCGCCCGCTGGTATGCAAGATTCTTTCCCGGGACGAGGACTGCGGGCTTTTTTCGCGCGCCGAGCGCGCCGCGCTGGAAACGCGCTATCTGGAGCTGGGCGAGCTTCTGCACAAAATGGAAGCGCGCACGTTTGAGGTCGCCGTCGTCGGACTGGAAAATTCAGGAAAAAGCACGCTTGCCAACGCGCTGCTGGGCATCCCGGTGCTGCCGAGCGCGTCGGTGCGCTGCACGTATACGACGACCGAGATCCGCGCGGGCGACGCGGACAGCGCCGAGGTGGAGTTCTACACGCAGCAGGAGTTTCAGGAGCGCTTTTCGCGCATGCTGCAAGAGCTGGACATGCAGGACACCGCAAAGAACCGCTTCCAGAAGCTGACGCTCGCCGCCTTCAACGCGCACTGGGAGCAGGTCGCCCAGCGCGACCCCGGTAGGCACAGGCTGCACGACGCGACGACCGCCGAGGACGTGCGCGCGATTTTGCGTGCGACGGCGTTGATTTCCGATTATCTCGACCGCCCGCCCATGCGCTTTCTAGGCGCGTCGCAACTCACGGGCGTGGAATTTCAGAGCTTCATCACGGGCGCGTATGACGAAACCGACGCGCTTTTGCGCGACGAGCGCCCGTTCGCGGTCAAGAAAGTGACCATTTATTCCTCCGGGCTGCAATACATGCGCAACATGCTGCTCTACGACGTGCCGGGGTTCAACTCCCCCACGCTGGTGCACAAGGAGCAGACGCGGCGCATGATGGACAAGGCGGACGCGATCGTGATGGTCGCCGATATCCTCGCCAACCCCAACATCGACGGCACGCAGCTTTCCATGCTCAAGGAGATGGACGGCGACCATGTGCTTATCAAGGACAAGCTGTTCGTCTTTGGCAACAAGGCGGACCTCATCACCGACAAACGCGTATACAAGGACAACTGCCAGACCTTTTTTTCCGACATTATCAAGAAGCACAGGCTGACGGGCGAGCGCCGCGTGATCGCGGGTTCGGCGCGCGCGTATTTTGACACGCAAGGCGGCGACGATACCGGGAGCGAACGCCTGCGCGCGCTGGGCGCGGACGACGGCATCGAGCGCCTGCGCGCCGAACTTTTGGAGTATTACCAGCAAGAGCGCATGAACGTGCTCGCCGCGCGCGCGTCGCGCTGCGGCAAGGCGTTGATGGACGCGCTGCGCGCCGCCTCCGAGCGCTACCAGCGCGACGACGCGGACGCTATCCAAATCCGGGAGTTTTCGCTCGTCATTCAGGCGAAAGACGAAACGACGGCGTTTCGCAAGGGCGCGCGCGACATCATCAGCGGCATGTACCGCGATATCAGCCGCCGCAAGCCCTTCACCGGGCTGCTCTGCCGCCGCATTTCCGAACGCATCCAGCCCATCGGCGCGTCCGACTCGCTCTATCAGGAGATCCTCGGCAGCCTGAACGTGCAGGGCGACGGCGCGAACCGCAACGAGCTTGTCAACGCCAACGTGCGCATGAATCTGCAGGGGTACTTCAACTCGCTCATCGAGCGCATGGTCTGGGATATCGCGCAGGGCGAGGAAAAGCAGCTGCTCGACGAGCTGACGGAGGAATTGCTGCGCTGCCTTGGGTTTACGCGGGAGGACAGCCCTTTCGCGGAGGAACTGCAAAAGAGCGCGCACACGCTTGTCATGCGCATGTTCGACGCGGAGGACGATCTGCTCGTGCTCGGGCAGGAAACGCCCTTCCGCGCGCGCGGGTTCATCGCGCTCATCACGCGCTTCGTGCCGGGGCTGACCTCGGCGATCGTGGGCTATCCGCTTGGCTCGCAGGGGCGCGTGGAGGAGGTCATCCGGCTCGCGGATGAGCTGATACGGCTGTTTGACGCGAAGAACGGGCGCGAGAGCGACGTGGACGGCGTGGCGTGCCTTGCCAAGATCCTGACGCATCAGGACTATTTCCCGCTGCTCAAAAACCGCAACCGGCAGGCGCTCGAGCGCTTCATGCGCAGGCACAGGAACATCCGCGAGGCGCTCGACGAAGCGCGCGTGGAGGCGTTCATCCAGCGCTGGTCGTCGCTGGCGACGCAGTACGACGTGGACCTCACCGGGCGGCTCGCCGCGCACACCACGCTCTCGCGCGAGGCGCGCAAAATCGGCAAAAAGCAAGAGGACGACGGGCGCGGTGCGTACAGCCAGCTCAGCGACCTGTTTGCCGACGCGCTCGGCGCGTTCATGAAGACGCGCACGCGCCCCGTCGCGCAGGAGCTGTTCGGGCAGCAGCCGACGAGCGCCGAGGAGGGGCATCTGCCCGGGCGCGGGCGCGTGGTGAGCGAGCTGATCGCGGGCATGGCGGCGCGCGCGCGCGTGGCGCGCACCGAGCAGGAGATCCTCGACGAAATCAATCAGGACGTGACGCTCTACGCGCAGGTGCTGTCGGAGTTGCTCGTGCCGCACCTGAACCTCGAGAAAGCGTTCTACGAGCGCTTCATCAACCAGATCAACGCCATGACCGGGCATTCGGCGGTGTACGACCACAAGGCGGACGCGCTCATCAACGATTGGCTGATCCACAACATCAAACGCATCAAGTGCGCGGAGTTCGACGAACTGACGCTGGAACGCGGCGCGCACGAATGCAGGCGGCAGATCTGCGAACTGATCGCCGTGGTGCTCGCCGAATGGGAGGAACGCTATGACAGGCTATGAGGGCTTTTCCTACGAGCTTTTTTCCAGAGAGGAACGGCAAGGCGCGGCGGAAAAGCCGCTGGCGCTGCCGCCCGCGCATACGCCGCCGCGCGTGTTCGTCACGCGGCTTTTGGGAGGCGTGTCCGTGCGCGTGCCGGGCGCGGAGGACGCGCTGCTGGGCGCGGAGGACGCGCTGCTGGGCGCGGACGAAGCGCGCATGACGCCGTTTTCCTCGGAAGCGCTGACGTCGGGCGTGCGCGTGCCGGACGCGGACGGGCGCTGCGAGCGCGCGATATATCAGGAAGACGGGCGCGAGGCAATGGCGCTCTCGCTTACCGATTCGCTGGCGGGGTTCACGCTGCGCGTGGTGTGCGAAGTGCTGGGGCTGCGCCTGCCGTGCGAGCTGATGCCGCGCGCATTTCTGCGCCGATATCCGCTGTACCTGCTGGTCACGGGGCGCGCGGCGCGCACGCTGCCCGCGATATCGTGCTATATAGACGGCAAGCCGCCGCTGCGCCGCGACGAGCGCAGGCTGGCGGCGCGCAGCGCGCCAAGGAAGCTGCAAACGGGCAAGCTGTTCATCGCGCTGTCCATGAAAGGCTGCGAGGACGCGGAATATCTGCGCGTCTACACGGACGACGAGGGCGGCGCGTGCCAGTCGCGGCTGTTGAGGCTGACGGCATGAGGCGCGCGCGCTTTTGCCCGTACTGCCACGCGGCGATCCCGCCCGAAGCGTCGCCCGTGTGCATGAGCGCGGGCTGTCTGATGCGCGGGCGCTCGGTGCAGACAAAGCCCGAGCGCCTGCTTGCGCGCGCGCCGGAGATGCTGCGCATTCAAGCGGGGCGGCTGTTGGCGGGGCGCGAGCACCTTTGCGAGCGCTGCGGGCGGCAGGGGCGGTACGTTTGCAGCGCGTGCGGGCGCGAGCTGCCCGCGCAGTGGGGGCGGTATCCCGAGGTCACGGTCACGCTGATTGGCGCGGAGGGCGCGGGCAAGAGCACGCTGCTTGCCTGCATGCTGCAAGACCTTGCGGCGTCCGGGCGCGCGCAGCTTCGCGCGCTGGACATCGAAACGACCGCCGAACGCCTGCACGCGGAATACACGCGCCCGCTGTTTGAGGAGAACGCCGCCGTGCAAAAAACGCCGTCCGGGCTGCCCAAGCCGCTGATCTACGCCTGCTCGGCGCAGACAAACGCGCTGTTGCCGCCGCAGGGCGCGCTGGTCATGCTCTACGACCCGCCGGGGAGCTACTTTGGCAAGCACGCCGCCATGAAAGAATTAACGCCGCTGCTGTCGCGCACCGACGCGTTCCTGTTGTGCGTGGACATGACGCGCGTACGCGCGGGCGAGGAATGGCCGCGCGCCGAGCGCTTGCTGGACGCGATGCGCCTGCCGCAAGAGCTTGGCGGCAGATGCCAAACGCCGCTTGCCATCGTGCTCACGCGCGCCGACGCGTGGGAACGCGAGATCGCGCCGCTGCCGGAGGGCGAGCGCGAGCGCGACATGCTGCTGCGCGAGTACATCGCGGAATCGGGCGGCGCGGGGCTGCTCTCGCGGCTGACGGAATACCGCGCGGCGCGCGTGTTCGCGGGCGGATTATTTCAAGACGAAAAAAGCGCGTCGCCCTTGGTGGGCGCGCGCGCTCCGCTGGCGTATGCCTTGCGGCACTGCGGGATGGTCGTTCGCTAATTCGGCGATATCACCGAGGCGAAAAAGCCCGAGCTTTCAAACAGCGGGCGAAGCTGGCTCGCCTGCAGCACCTCGTCAAAAGCGTCCAGCGGGATGATCGTGGACGCGATGGGGATCAGCAGGAACAGGAGGTACACCAGCAGCGCGCCGCGCGCCAGCCCGAACACGCCGCCCGCCAGCCAGTCCAACTGCCGCAGCAGCGGAAAATGAAAGACGTTTTGAATTAGGTTAATAACGATGGACAGAGCCAGGTACGCGATCACAAAGCACACAAGGTAGCACAGCACGCGCTCGGCGACTGCAATGACCGTGCCCGACACGTAATCGTTGACCGTCACCATGCCCGCGCCGCCCAGCGACTGGGAGGTAAGGTTCGCGCGGAGGATGTTGGCGATGGGCTCGGGCAGCGACACGCTTGCCAGCACCTGCGAAATCAGCCCTTCCCCGAGCGTCGAAACGTCGCGCACGGCAAGGTCGTGATCGCCCACGCGCAGCGCCGCGTCGGTATAGGTCGCCAGCGTTTCAGTCACGCCCGCGTTGCTGGCGAGCGCGTCGGTCAGCATGGGTCCGAAATACGCCGCCGCGAGCATGGCAAGCAGCAGCGCCGCGATGTTGAGCATCGAATGCACGAACCCGCGGTAAAACCCCCAGATCACGCTGATGCCGATGACGGCGAGGATGCCGATGTCCACAACGTTCATGTTCGTCCTCCAAGCATCACGGGACGGTCACGGCGTACACTTCCCTGTCGCACGCCAGCAGCGCTACGCCGCTATCGAGCATGCCCAGGAAATCCGTCGCCTGCGCCTGCATGGGCAAAGACAGCGCCGAAAAGCGCTGCGAGCCGATGGCGGCGCGGTAGAGGTTGTCGGCGGAAAACGCGTACAGCGTGCGGTTGCGCAGGCACGCGCCCACGCACGCCGCCGGCAGCGTGTAGCGGTTGTCGACCGCGCCGTGGATGAGCCGAAGCTGCGCCAGATCGCCGGCGCGCGTCGTCTGCAGCACCGGCGCGAGCAGCAGCATGGCGCCGCCCGTCGTCGGCGCGTAGCTGTCGATGAGCTGCCAGCCGTAGACCAGCACGGTATCGTCCGACGACTGCACCCCGCGATAATCGTACAACCGAAGCTGGCGCGTGTTGATAACATGCAGTTTATCGCCCGCGTACACGATGGCGTAGGTCAGCGCTTGCCCGAGCGAGGTTTCCCCCGTGTTCATCTGCCCCACGCGGTAGGTGTTGAGCACAACGTCGGGCACGGTGCCGTATACGTCCAGCGCCGTCGTCCAGAGGTATTCGCCGTTCTCGAAAAAGCCCATGTCGAGGATCATCATGTCCTCATAAGCGAGCGTTTCCGAGTCAATGGTGATGCCGTCCATGTCCTTGCAAATCAGCGACGGACTGACGCTCTCGCCAAGTATCGCCGCGATGTACTTACGGCTCGCGCGCGCGAACTGCACGGTGTCCGCGAGCCTGTCGTCATAGGACACGCGGCCGTTTTTGTCGATGATTTTGATTTGGTTGTTCACCCACGCGACCAGCACGCCGTCGGACACATGAAAGCCCGCGCCCGCGCCCAGCGCGATGGACCACATCTCGCTCCCGCCAGAGGACAGGCAAAACAGCGTCGTGCCGTCGTAATAGAGCACGCGATCGCCAAAGGGCGTGACCGCCTGCGAGGACGTGCACGGCAGCTTGACATAGCCCATCTTGCGCGCGCCGCCGCCAAAGATGAGCAGCGCGATCACCAGCAGCGCCGCCGCCGCGACCGCGCACACGACGATCAGCCGCGCGCGCTTCCTGCCGTCCTCCCGTTGCATGCCGTTCATCACCTCCGGAACATTATACAGGCAAATCGCGCTCCAGTCAAACGGGCTGCTCAAACAACTTTCGGATGTCCGATTCGGTCAGCTTATCCGGCATGCTCTCGCCCGGCGTGATGAGCTTGTCAAACAGCTTTTGCTTGCGCTTGCCCAGCAGCGACACCTGCTCCTCGATGGAATCGTGCATGAGCAGCCGCAATACGTGCACGTCGCGCGTCTGCCCGATGCGGTGCGCGCGGTCGATCGCCTGTTCCTCGGCGGTCGGGTTCCACCACGGGTCGTAGTGGATCACCATGTCCGCGCCCGTCAGGTTCAGCCCCGTGCCGCCCGCCTTGAGCGAAATGAGGAACACGTTCTCGCCGCCCGCGTTGAAGCGGTCGCACAGCGCGAGGCGCTCGTGCGCGGGCGTGCCGCCGTCGAGGTACAGATAGGGGATGTTTTCCGCCTCCAGCCTGCGCCGGATGATCTTGAGCATGCTGGTAAACTGCGAAAACAGCAGCACGCGCCGCCCCGAGGCAAGCGCCGACGGCAGCAGATCCATGAGCATTTCCAGCTTGCCCGACGCGCCCTTATAGTCGGGCAGGCAGAGCGCCGGATGGCAGCAAATCTGCCGCAGCAGCGTGATCGCCGCGAGCACCTCGGCGCGCCCGCGCGCCAGCCCCTTGTCCTTGAGGATCTCGTCCAGCCGGTCGCGCTTTTGCAGCAGCGCCGCCTGATAGACCATGCGCTGCTCGGGCGGCATGTCCGCCATGAGCACGCTCTCGAGCTTGTCGGGCAGCTCGCCCAGCACGTCGCCCTTGAGCCTGCGCATGAGGAACGGGCGGATGCGCATTTGCAGATCGGCGGCGTTCTGCCCGTCGCCATACCTTCGCATGAACGCGGGCAGCTTGGGCAGATACCCGGGCAGCACGTAGTCAAACAGCGACCAAAGCTCGGCGGCGTTGTTCTCCATCGGCGTGCCGGTGAGCGCCACGCGCGTGCGCGCGGTCAGCCGCTTGACGGCGTGCGCGCCGATGCTCTGCGTGTTCTTGACCTGCTGCGCCTCGTCGAGCACCGCGAAGCGGAACGGAATATCGCACAAAAGCTCGATGTCCCGGCGAATCAGCGGATAACTCGTGAGCACGATATCGGGCGCGTTGCCGCCGCGCAAGAGCGCCATTTGCTTTTCGCGCTCGGGCTGTCCGCCCGTCAGCAGCAGCGTGGTCAGCGAGGGCGCGAAGCGCGCGATCTCGGCGCGCCAGTTATACACCAGCGACGTGGGCGCGACGATCAACGAGGGCACGCGCTCGCGCTCCGTTTTCACGAAATAGGCGATGGCGGAAATCATCTGCACGGTCTTGCCCAAGCCCATGTCGTCCGCCAGCACGCCACCCATGGACAGTTCGCGCAGCGCGCACAGCCATTGGAAGCCGCGAAGCTGGTACGGGCGCAAGCCCTTGACCGGCGGCTCGCAGGGCGTAATCTCCATGCGCGCGGCGCGCTCGGTCTGCTCGTCCTTCTGCACGGGCAAATCGCCCGAGGCGATCAGCGCGCTCAAGTACGCCGCGCGGTACGCGCCCAAATCGCGCGCGTCGCCTGCCTCGCAGACCGCCTCGGCAAGCGGCGCGAACTGCTCGAGCCCCGAAAGCTCCAAGAAATTACCGTTCTTGAACCGGAAATACGCGCGGCGCTCGCGAATCGCCTCCATCAGCGGCGTTAATTCCTCAATCGGCGTGCCGTCGTCGGAGAACACCAGCGACAACTGCCCGCTGGTCATGCGCAGAGCGCCCGACAGGCGCGGACGGCGCGGCGCCATGCGCTTGAAATCGTTGCTCATGAGCACCGTCGCCATCTGCGACAGGCGCTGTGCGCCCGATTTCAGGAAGTTGTAGACCGCCTCCTGCCCCGCGAGGTACACCTTGCCGCGGCGCACATGGAAGCCCGCGCTCGCAAGCTCGTCGAGCACGGCGCGCTCGCCGTCCGCGTCGCGCAGCAGCAGCGGCGAATGCTCGCCGTCCGGCGCGAAGGGGTCGAGCTGGTACTCGCCGTAGCAAAACGCCGTGCGCGCGATCACGCTCGCGCCCTCTTTGTCGAGGTACACCTTGCAAACCAGCGGCAGGCGCACCATGCGCTTTTCCAACTCGGGCGCGATGCGCACGTCGCCCGCGCCGGACAGGAACGGCAAAAGCTCGCTGACGACGCGCGCGGTATCGGCGGGCGAAAAGGAAACGACGGTCTGCTCGCCGCGCTCGTCCGGCAGCGTCGCGCGCAGCGCGCCGCGTTGGCGCGCGGGCACATGCACCAGCCTATTGCCAAGCAGCGCGTATTCGCAGTCGTCCGTCAGGGGCGTTATGTCGGCGGGCTGTTCGCACGCGAGCTTGAGCGACCGCTGCGTACCGGACAGCGAAAACGCCAGCGGCAAGCGCTCGCTCGGAATGCCGTTCTGCGCGAACGCCACGCCCTCGCGCGCGACGCGGAAGCGCAAGCCGCGCAGCGCCGCCAGCACGCGCTTGGCGGTCATCGGTTTGAGCAGCAAAAGCCGCGCCTCCGCACCCGTCACGACGGGCAGCGCCTCGCAATACTCCAGCAGCACCGAGAGCAGCGCGCGCTCGCCTTCGTCAAAGCGCGACCAGCGCGGGTGCAACGTGAACCCCTTGCCGAACGTCACCGGCTCGCCCGCCGAGAACGCCTGCAAAAAATGCGGGATATGCCGCACGACGTACAGCCTGTCCTCCCCCGCGCGCAGACCGATGCGCAGCGCGCCCGGCGACACAAACAGCGTCGGCTCCAGATGCACGTCGCCCGTCTCGGGCAGCGCGCCCTCCATCGCGGCAAACAGGCGCTCCGCCAGCCGTTGATCGCGCGCCGAGGCGCAAGGGTTTCCGCGCCAAGCCTCCGTCATGCGAGCCCTCCCCAAAAAATAGCGTATCTTATAGTTATTCGCCAAACGCAGCCGTTTTCCTGCCGCGAAACCAAAAAGACGGAGCGCATTCGCCCCGCCTTATGATGCCCGTTCGCGCTATCTGTCCATTCTGGAGTAATTGGGCGCTTCTTTTGTAATAAATATATCGTGCGGGTGGCTCTCGGCAAGCCCCGCCGCCGTGATGCGCACGAACTCCGCGTCCTGCTTGAGCGCTTCGATGGTCGGCGCGCCGCAGTAGCCCATGCTCGCGCGCAAGCCGCCCATGAGCTGATACACCGTGTCCGACAGCGCGCCCTTGAACGGTACGCGCCCTTCCACGCCCTCGGGCACGAGCTTCTTCTGGTCTTCTTGGAAATAACGGTCGGACGAGCCCTGCGCCTGCGCCATCGCGCCCATCGAGCCCATGCCGCGATAGACCTTGAACGAGCGCCCCTGATAGATCTCCATGTCGCCCGGGCTTTCCTCCACGCCCGCAAACAGGCTGCCCAGCATCACGGCGGACGCGCCCGCGGCGATCGCCTTGGCGATGTCGCCCGAATACTTGATGCCGCCGTCGGCGATGATGTTGACGCCGTGCTTGGCGGCGGCTTCGGCGCAGTCGGCGATCGCCGTGATCTGCGGCACGCCGATGCCCGCGACCACGCGCGTGGTGCAAATCGAGCCGGGACCGATGCCGACCTTCACGCAGTCCGCGCCCGCCGAAATCAAGTCCTCCGTGGCGGCTGCGGTCGCGACGTTGCCGGCAAAAATCTGCATGTTCGGGTACTGGTTGCGAATCTTTTCGACTGTGTGCAGCACTTGGACGTTGTGCCCGTGCGCGGTGTCGATGGAAATCACGTCCACCTTGGCGCGCACGAGCGCCTCGATGCGCTCCATCACATCGTGCGACACGCCGACCGCCGCCGCGCACAGCAGGCGGCCGTTTTCGTCCTTGGCGCTGTTGGGGTATTTGCTTGCCTTTTCGATGTCCTTGATGGTGATCAACCCGCGCAGGTTGAACTGC
>CAZEIC010000025.1:0-23965 GCA_964512175.1 uncultured Oscillospiraceae bacterium
TGGCAGCCAGCAGGTTTCCGCTTTTATAATTTCCCATGGGCTGGGTTTCCTGTGCTGGGGCGAAATGGCGAACTGGGGGCTGGATTACGCCGCCGAGGGCGCGCTTTGCGCGTTTCTCAAGGACTGGGTGCCCGCCGTCGCGCGCGACATCAGCGCTCCGAGCCTGATAGGCTGGTGCCCGTTCAACGAAACGTGGGACAACGCGCGCGGCGAGCGTCAGGACGACGAGCTGCTGCGCGCGGTCTACCGCGTCACCAAGGCGCTCGACCCGGCGCGCCCGTGCATCGACACCAGCGGCAATTATCATGTGGAAACGGACATTTTCGACGTGCACGATTACGAGCAAGACCCAGCGGCGTTCGCCAAGTGCTATCAGAAGGGCACAAAACCCATCTACGACCGTTTTCCCGAGCGCCAGACCTATCAGGATGGACAGCCCGTATTCGTCAGTGAGTACGGCGGCATCTGGTGGAGCGACACCGACAAGGCGGGCTGGGGCTACGGCGAACGCCCCAAAAGCCGGGAGGACTTCATCGCGCGCTTCCGCGGGCTGACAGACACGCTGCTGGACAACCCCGACCATTTCGGCTTGTGCTATACGCAGCTCACCGACGTGGAGCAGGAGCAAAACGGGCTGTATACCTACGACCGCACGCCCAAGTTCCCGCCCGAGGTCATTCACAAAATCGTTGCGCGCAAAGCCGCCTGCGAGGAGTAAACCAGATGATCGGCGAACGGATGAACGACGGCTGGGAGTTCGCCAAACTCCCGCTGGATACGCCGCTTGCGGACGCGCGAAACGCGGCGTTTGCTCCGGTCGAGCTGCCGCACGACTTCCTGATTTGGAACGCGCAAGCCCTGTACGAATCCTGCGACGGATGGTACCGCCGCGCGCTTTCCCCCGCGCCGCCGCCAAGGCGCACGGTGCTCAGGTTCGACGGCGTATACATGGACGCGGCGGTGTTCGTCAACGGCGCAAAGGCGTATGAATGGAAATACGGGTACACCGCGTTCACCTGCGATGTGACGGAATTTCTGCGCCCGGGCGAGAACGAGCTGCTCGTGCGCGCGCGGCATCAATCGCCCAACTCGCGCTGGTATTCAGGCGCGGGCATCTACCGCGACGTGTTCCGCTTCGAGCCGCTGGAAAGCGCCATCGCGCCGGACGGCGTGTATGTGTCCGCCAAGCGCGAGGGCGACGCTTGGCGCGTGCTTGTCAGCGTCGAGCACACGGGCGAGAGCGCGATAACGCATACTGTCACAGACGCGGACGGGCAAACGGTCGCGACCGCCACAGGCGGCGCGGAGCAGGCAATCACCGTGCGCTCGCCGCGTTTGTGGTCGCCCGAGCACCCGGCGCTGTATGCGCTCACGACCACGCTGGAAAAAGATGGAATCCCGCTGGACACCGCGAAAACTGCGTTCGGCTTTCGCGAAACGACGTTCGACCCGGACAAGGGCTTTTTCCTGAACGGCGAGCATATCAAGCTGCACGGCGTGTGCATGCACCACGATTTGGGCGCGCTCGGCGCGGCGTTCAACCGCGCGGCGGCGCGGAGGCAGCTTGAAACGCTCAAAAGCATGGGCGTGAACGCCATCCGTACCGCGCATAACCCGCCCGCCTCCGACATGCTCGACCTGTGCGACGAGCTGGGCGTGCTGGTCATCGACGAGGCGTTTGACATGTGGGAGATCCCTAAGACGACCTACGATTACGCGCGGTTCTTCCCCGAATGGCACGCGCGCGATATCGCGTCCTTCGTGCGCCGCGACCGCAACCACCCGTGCGTCATCCTCTGGTCGATCGGCAACGAAATCAGCGACACGCACGCGAGCCCGCGCGGCGCGGAAATCGCGCGCGATTTGAAGCGGCTTATCGAAACGCACGACCCGCGCGGCAACGCGCGCGTCACCATCGGCAGCAATTACATGCAATGGGAAAACGCGCGGGCATGCGCCGATATCCTTAAGATCGCGGGCTATAACTACACCGAACGCCTGTACGCGGCGCATCACGAAAAGCACCCCGACTGGGCGATCTACGGCAGCGAAACGGCGTCGCTCGTGCAAAGCCGGGGCGTGTACCACTTCCCGCTTGCCGAGCAAATCCTCTCCGATGACGACCTGCAATGCTCGTCGCTGGGCAACAGCGGTACGTCGTGGGGCGCGAAGAGCCTCGACGCGTGTCTGGCGGACGACGACGCCGCGCCGTTTTCTCTGGGCACGTTCCTATGGTCGGGCTTTGACTACATCGGCGAGCCGACGCCGTACCACACGCGGAACAGCTACTTCGGCATGCTCGACACGGCGGGCTTCCCCAAGGACGCGTATTATGTGCTCAAAGCGCGCTGGACGGACGCAAAAACCGCGCCCATGATCCATGTGTATCCGTACTGGGATTGGAACGACGGGCAGGAAATCGACGTGCGCGTGTGCACCAACGCCCCGCGCGCGCGCCTTTGGCTGAACGGAGTATTGATCGGCGAGCGCGATATCGACCGGAAAACGAGCGTGCACGCCGATTTCTGCGTAACGTACACGCCCGGCGTTTTACGCGCCGAGGCGCTGGACGAACGCGGCAACGCGCTGGCGACCGACGAGCAGCGCTCCTTCGGCGACGCGGCGCGGCTGGCGCTGCGCGCAGACAGACGCGCGCTGACCGCCGACGGCGCAGACATGGCGTTTATCGAAATCTCCGCCGAGGATGAAGACGGCAACCCCGTGCGCAACGCAAACAACCGCGTGCGCGTGCGCGTGACGGGCGCGGCGCGGTTCATCGGGCTGGACAACGGCGACAGCACGGATACCGACGAATACAAGGGCGACGGCAAGCGCCTCTTTTCGGGCAAGCTGCTGTGCATGCTCATGGCGAAGCAAACGGCGGGCGAAATCGTGGTGACGGTTTCTTCCAAAGGCTTGCCGGACGCGCGCCTGACGCTCGAAGCGCGAGCGCCGCAAGCGTCGTCCGCGCCGCATTTCCTCGCGGAGAACCGCGCGAGCGCAGTATCCGACGAAATCCCCGTCCGCAAAATCGCCCTGACCTGCGACGGCGCGCGAACGCTGTCCCCCGAACGCGCTGAAATCACGGTGACGGCGCGCATCCTGCCGCGCGACGCGACCTATGAGGATATCGCGTTCCGCGTGATGAACGCGCGCGGCATCAAGGCGCAAAACGCAATGGTCGTTCATAATGGATGCACAGCGCGCGTGACGGCGCGCGGCGACGGCGAATTCTACCTGCGCTGCACGGCGAACAACGGCGCGCAGCACCCGCGCGTGCTCTCGGCGCTGCGGTTTACCGTCGAGGGTTTTGGCACGGTTGCGCTCGACCCGTATGAATTCGTGTCGGCGGGGCTATACACGTTATCGGACGGCGACGTTGCCAGCGGCAACGAGCGCGGCGTGTCCGTCCCGCCCGGGCGCGAGGGCGCGTTCGGCTTTGAACGCGTGGACTTCGGGGAGGATGGCGCGGACGAGCTCACGCTCTGGGTTTTCGCGCTGTCGGACGACCCCTGCGAGATCGCCGTATGGGACGGCATGCCAAATCAGGGCGGCGAGCGCGTCTGCGTCTGCGTATACCAAAAACCGATGATCTGGAACGCCTATCAGCCGCAGACCTTCCGCCTGCCATGCCGCCTGCGCGGCGAGCATACGCTGTGCTTTTCGACGGCGGCGCGCCTGCACATCAAGGGCTTTCAGTTCAAGCGTTCGGCGAGCGATCGATAGGGTGCTCGCCTGAAGCGTCATGCGGCGCGCTCCGCATGGCGTTCTCGAAAAAGCTATACCAGCCGTCTACGATATCGGCGGAGATTTTGTCCGGGTATTGTTGCGCCAGACGCAGCATGATGTTCTGCTCGTCGTCGGCGATTTGCAGCGCGTGATTGCGCTGGAGTTCCTGTTCGTAAACGCTTTCATACCATATCGCGTGATGTTTGGGCACGACGAATAGCGACGCGGACAGCGCGTCGGGCGATTCGCGGCATAGCTCGCGCGGGTCGGTCGGAAAGCTGCCCGGGGGCGCGAACGCCTGCATGTGCACCTTGTCGTCCATCAACCGCCGCCAGTCAAGCGCCGTGTCCGGGTCAAACGGGCGGCGGGCAATGCCAAAGTCGATCCATGCGTAATGGCTGTACTCCGGAAACTGCGCCGCGGCGCGGCGGACGAAGTTTGCTTTCGCGTGGGTCATCATGGAATACTCGGGGTGGCAATGCTCCGGGTTTTGACCGCGCTCCCCGATGAACGCCCGGAACGACGGCAGCCGCATGATCGCCTGCTCCGCTTCAAAGTACGCCCGGAAAAAGGTGTCGTCCGGGTCAAAGTCGCGCAGCCGATACGCGCCGGGCGGCAGCTCCGCCCATTGCGCCTTCGGATAATAACAGACCAGTTCCAGCTTCTTGAGCGCCGCGAGATTGGCGAACCACTCCAGATACAGCGCTTTATCCCTCCGGAACGCAAGCCATTTGTCCCTGCCGGTATCGCGGAAAGCCGTGGCAAACAGGATGCTCTGCCGGGGCGGCGCTTCTTGCGCCGTTGCAATCGCCTGTCGCGGGTATGCGCCGCTATACCAGCCGTTCCACGCCTTTGCGGAAAAGCGCATCGCGGCGAAATCCACGCCGCTCCACCGCTCATACGCTTCCAAACTGCGCTCATCGCCAAGACCGTAACGACCAAAATCCTCACGGTTTTCTTCTATTCCCAGCATGCGGCGCACGCGCTGCTGCGAAAGCATATCGCGCGAGCGCCAGTTCGGCTGATCGCCCCAGTGCGTATGCCGCCCCGCCCGCGCATAGAAGTGGTAACATACCGCCCGGTTGGGATAGTACAGGTCGTAACCGCGCGTCCAAGCGCGCGCCGCGTAGCTGATTTCCTCGCCGTGAAAATACAGGCTCGGGTCATATGGGATATCGGCGATCACCCGCGCGCTGGCAAACGAAAAATGCCCCGACCAGAACGCGCCGGGCACGGGGCGCGGCATCCCGTCAAGCGGCATGCGCGCAGCCAGCATCAGGCTTCCGTATGCGTTGAAGTAGTCCGCGCCCAGCGTATGCGCGACGGGATGCGCATCCAGCGGCGCGTTCGGCGCGTACGCGGGGCAATAAGCGGTCAGAATCGCCTTGTCGCCGCAGGCGCTGTGCATATCCAGCAGGATTTCATCCCACCCCGGCACGAATCGGGCGTGGCTGTCGATTTGCAGCGTATACGCTTCCCCGCGCCACAGCGTTTGCGTGACGGCGCGCGCCGCGCAGGTCCCTTTGGCGCTTTCCGGTTCCATGTGCGCGACCCGGCAGTTCGGAAAGCGCAGGAGCGCTTCGTGCTCCTTGGTTTGCCCGCGCGCCTGATAGCAAACGCCAAAGGCAAGCCGTTCCGGATGCCGCGCCTTCTCCACGCAGTCCCGCAGGGTCGGCAGCAGCTCGGGGTCGCGATACGCGGCGACCTGCACGAAAATACTGCCGTTCATTGTCTGCGCGTTTTCGTTCGCCACGCCGCTTTTACAGGCGGATCCCGCCGCCCGATTTCGATAAAAAACGCGTCGGTTTTGGGGCGGCGCCGCCCGTGATCAGCGCCAGCATCTCGTCGCTTAATTCTTTTCCGCGAACGGGAAACAGCGCGGCGAACACTTCTTCCGAAGCGTCGTCCGTCAATTCCATACCGAAATCCACAACGATATCCCGCAGCGCCGACGCGGTCTGCGCCTGCGCCAGCCGTTCCAACTGTTCCCGCGTCAATTGCTTGATCAACTCGTGTACATCCATCGTCCATACCTCCCGTGTATTACGCGCTTTGCCTATTATAGACCAGATAGGTGTCGTTTACGATTACCGAGTATTCGCTTACCAACGCTCATTCGTATAGAACAGTCGCTTGTTTCTTCTCCTAAAATAACGAAACGCTCGATTACTGTAGTGCAAAGACCCGGAAAATGAAAGACCGCAGGTGATATGAACATTTAAGTAAACGCTCATATCATCTACGGTCATCCGTCAGGTCGTCAGTTTGCGGATGACATGCTTCGCCGCCGCCACGTCCATCCGAATGAAAACCTCCTCCGTGAAGGTGCCCACATGCGGGGTGAGGATCACGCCGGGGATGCCGCGAAGCGGGCTATTGGTATCGGGTTCAACATCGTACACGTCGACAGCAGCGCCGTGCAGACGTCCGGCGCGCAGGACAGCCGCCAGAGCGTCGGTATCCACAACCGCGCCCCGGGCGGTATTGATGAGGCAGGCGGAGGGCTTCATCAGCGCGAGCCGCCGCGCATCCAGCATATGCCGGGTATCGTCGGTCAAAGGCGTATGCAGGGAAACGTAATCCGCTGTCGACAATAATTCCTCCAATGGCAGCCAAACGGCGTTCAGCGCCCGTTCCGCTTGCTCGTTACGAACGATGTCGTAATACGCGATGTTCATGCCCATGGCGGCGGCGCGGCGCGCCACCGTTTGGGCGATATTGCCAAAGCCCACAAGCCCCAGCGTCGCGCCATCCACGGAGTGGCACGGCACGCGCCGCCACTCCCCCGCGTGCATGGCGGCGCTCATGACGCTGATGTTCCGCGCGAAATCCAATATATAGCCCATGACCAGTTCAGCGACGGGGTTTTCCACAACGCCCAGCGTGCGCGCCGTTTCGATGCCCTTGGTCTCGGCGTACCGCCAGTCCACGCTATCGATGCCGACGCCGCGACGGGCGATGATTTTCAGCTTGGGCGCGGCATCGATGACTTCTTTTGTGATTTTTTCCAAGTCGCAGATGATGGCGTCCGCGTCGCCGATGTGCCGGATGATTTGCTCCGGGGAGAGAAATGCGTGCCCGTAGGGATTGTCCGTCACCGTAAGCCCCGCCGCCAGCAGCAGCGCCTTCGCCTCGCCGGAAAATTTCCCGAAAAATTCGCTGGTGATCAAAACCTTGCTCATGCTCTACTCCTTCAAAACCGTCGGGACGTTCGGATTCGTCCGTCGTCGCGCGCACATACGCCGCGCGCCCGTTCAATATACCACTTCACAGCACGGCATGTCAACCGGTTAGCATTGACGATACGGCGAATTTATTCACAAAATATTTATGCTAACCGGTTGACATACGACCTGTGTTATACTATAATGGGCGCACATGAAAGCGGGGCAGAGCGATCCGGACGCGCCTGTTTCCCCGCCTTCACAAAAACAAGGAGGAGTAGTTCGTATGAAGAAACTCATTGCCCTGACGATAGCGGCGCTGCTGCTGCTGTCCGTGGCGTCCGTCGCTTCCGCCGAGGAAGCCGCGACCATTACCGTCTGGTGCGCGGACGGCGCGGAAACCACCGTCTATACCGCCATGTGGGATGATTTCAACGCCAAGAACGCGGACATCAAGGTCAACTACCTGTTCTTCGCGCAGGATGAACTGATCAACAAGCTTGCCACGTCTTCCGAAGTCGGCGACACCCCCGACATCGTGGTCGTGGACGGTCTGATGGTCTCCTATTTCCAAGATTTGGGCATGATCGCCAAACTGGACGAGTACATCTCCGAGGAGCTCATGAACGACGTGCTGCCCTCCGTGTGGGCGGAGAACACCTACAGCGACGGCGTTTACGGCGTCGCGCAGTTTGACTCGGGCTTGGGTCTGTGGACGCGCAAGTCCGTTCTGGAAGCGCTGGGCGCGCGCGTTCCGACCTCCTACAAAGAGGCGTGGACGCTGGCGGAGTTTGAGGACATCCTTGCCAAGGCAAAGGAAGCGGGTTATTCCTATCCGCTGTACATGCGCCAGAACAGACCCACCTCCATGTACTTCAACATGGTGCCCGTGGTCGCTTCCTTCGGCGGCGACTATCTGTCCCGCGAGACCTACACCGCCGTGGGCACGCTGGATTCCGAGGAAACCATCGCCGCTTATAACTGGGTCAAGAAGATGATCGACGCCGGGTATATCAACACCGCCTGCGACTATGAAGACGCTTTCTACAACGCCGACCGTCATGAAGCGCTGTTCTCCATGCTGGGTCACTGGAAGTACACCGACCATGTTGGCGCGTTCGGCGACGACGCCATCATCGTGCCCATGCCCGACTTTGGCGGCGGCGTATTCACCAGCTCCGGCTCGACCGTCGACGTGATGACGACCGCCGCCGTAGAGCGCGGCGTCGCCAAGCAGGCGTGGGCGGTGCTCGAGGCGATGATGAGCCCCGAATACATCCGCATGGTCTGCGAAGTGAACGGCGGCGTTCCCGCGCGCGCTTCCGTCATGGACGCGATGGAACAGTGGCAGGTCGGCGGCCGTCTGTACCTCTACCGCGAGCAACTGGAAGGCGGCATTTCCTACCTGCGCCCCAGCACGCCCGCGCACAACACGATCTATAACGCCTGTTCGCAGGTCTGCACCGACATCCTTGCCGGCGGCGATCCCGCCGAGCTTCTCCACGCCGCCGCCGAAGAAGTGGATGAAATCATCTACGAAAACGGCTGGAACGTTGAGAAGTAACGCTTGACGACGCGGGATGCCCGGTCGGAGCCTTCCGGTCGGGCATCCTTACTATCGAACGCGTGTCAAAGGCGAAAGCACGGACGCAGTATGCGTGAAATGGAGCGTATGCCATGAGCGAAGCGGCTCACACCAAAAAGAGAAAGCCCGGAAAGCTCGCCAGATCGCAGGCAAGAGCCGCGTGGGGGCTATCCTTGCCGGCGCTTGCTATCATGTTTACGTTTATGATCCTGCCGTTTCTCATGTCGGCGGCGTATTCGTTCACGAGCCGGCAGTTGGTCGTCAACCCCAAACGCCCGACAGCCTTTGTCGGTCTGTCCAACTATGAAAAGGTGCTGACGAACGCGGGCGCGCGGAACGCCTTTTGGTGTACGCTGGAATACACGGTGATACTCGTTCCCTGCGTGCTTGTGCTGGCGACGCTGCTGGCGCTGCTCATCAACCGCAAAGCAAAGGGCGTGACCTTCTTTCGCACGATTTACTTTTCTCCGCAGGTCGTCACCATGACGGTCGTCACGGTCATCTGGCGCGCCTTCTTCTCCTCCGGCAGCGACGGGCTTTTCAACACCATTCTGGGCGTTTTCGGCGGCGCGCCCCAGAACTGGCTGCAGAACGCGGACTTGGCGATCCCGGCGATTGCCGTGATGTCCATTTGGCAGTGTCTGGGCATGCAAATGATCATCATGCTGGGCGGTCTGCAATTCATCCCGGAGGAGCTATACGAGGCGGGAACGATCGACGGCGCAAACGGCTGGCAGCAGTTCCGGTATATCACGATCCCGCAGCTTAAAAACACGCTCGTCTATGTGTTTATCTCCAATACGATTTATTCGCTCAAGCTCTTTACGCAAATCTACATGCTGGAAGACCGCCTGCCCAAGCAGGTGACCTCGCTGGTGCACCTCATCTATAACGCGGGCTTTTCGGATAAACGCGTGGGCTATTCGTCCGCGCTGGCGGTGTTGTTCTTCGTGATGGTGCTTATAATCTCCCTCGTGCAAAACAAGATAACGGAGCGTGACGCGGCATGACGGCAAGCGAGAAAAAGCTCAAAAAAGCGCCCTCCGTTTCGCTCTACGCGCTGTACGCGCTTGTCGCGGTGATTTTCATCGCGCCCCTGCTGTTCCTGTTCATTTCCGCTATGAAAGAGGAATCGCAGGTCGTCATCGACATGTCCACAATGAAAGCCTTTGTTCCGTATGGAACGATGAATTTTGACAACTATATCGCAGTATTTGAAAAGTGCGATTTCCTGCATTACTTCCGCAACACCGCGCTCAACGCGCTGCTGCAAATGGTCATCGGCATGTTCGTCAACGGCGCGATGGGGTACGCGCTAGGATTGCTGGATTTCAAGGGCGGAAAATTCTTGGTGTCCCTGATGATCGCCCTGACCATCATCCCCACGGAAGCCGTGGTCATCAGCCGCTTTCTGGTAACCAAGGATTTGGGCTTGGTCAATACCATCTGGTCGCTGGTCGTTCCGAACCTTGCCACGCCCATGTACGTATACCTTTTCTATCAGCATTTTCGCGGTATGCCCAAAGAACTGGTGGAAGCCGCCGTCATCGACGGCGAAAGCTATACCGGCATATTCTTCAAAATCATGACGCCCTTGAGCAAGCCCATCTATTCCACGGTGGCGATCATGACGCTCATCCGCGCGTGGGGCGACCTTTTATGGCCGACGCTGGTGACGCGCGACAACACATGGCGCACCTTGACGCAGGCGCTGCGGGGCTTGGATGACAGCCTCTATACCTACTGGGGACAGATTTTCGCTTTCTCGGCGATGATGACGCTGCCGCTGCTCATTCTCTTTGCGCTGTTCCAGAAGCAATTTGTGCAGTCGGTCGCCATGAGCGGCATCAAGGGGTAACATGGGGTTGCTTGGAACGGCATGGAATGTTAGAATATTGCGATGATACGGTAAAGGAGTCACTGCCATGTCCACCATCAAGGAAGTCGCGGCGAAAGCGGGCGTTTCCGTCACGACGGTATCGCGCACGCTCAATAACCGGGGATATATCAGCAAGGAAATGCGCGAGAGAATCCGCCAAACGATGGCGGAACTCAATTACCAGCCCAACGAGGTGGCGCGTTCGCTGACGAACCGCAACACGAAAATCATCGGCGTGCTGCTTCCGCTGATCGACAACCCGTTTTTTTCCGAAGTGGCTTCCGAGCTGTCCAAGGCGATTTCCCGGCACAATTTTAAGATGATGCTGTATACCGCCATGCGCAATGACGACCGCGCGCCGGAATACGTGAACATGCTCAAGGCGAACCAAGTAGACGGCATGATCGTCTGCTTTCGTGATCAGGCGATCGAGGCGGAATTGAGCGACGATCTGCCGGCGGTTTCGTTTGAAAGGTTAAAAGTTGGTCGCCTGCCGACGATCCTTTGCGACAATGAGGCGGGCGGTCGGCTGGCGGCGCGGACGCTCATCGACGGCGGTTGCAAAAAGCCCGCGATGATCGGCGTTTTCCATAGTCATATCATACCGGCTTACGAGCGCCTGACGGGGTTTCTGGCGGAGCTGCGCGCGCACGGGATGGAAGAACGCTTTCTTCGCGCGCATGACGAGGACACCGGGCAGCAGTATGACGCGCTGGCGCAAGAGGCGCTCGAGCGATACCCCGATACGGACGGCTTCTTCTGCTCCTCCGATTTGCTGGCGTCCCATGTGATGCGCGCACTGCTCAAAAGCAGCAGGCGCATCCCCGACGACGTACAGTTGATCGGCTTTAACAGCAACCGGATCGCGGAAACGCTCTGTCCGAGGCTGACCAGCATTCGCCAGCCCGTCCCGGACATGTGCGAGGCGGCGGTAAACTGCATCATCCAGCAAATCAGCGGCGAGAGCATCGCGATGGACACGATTTTTCCCGTCACGCTGGACGTCCGGGAGAGCACGAAGCCAGCCGCCGCTTCCAGCCGATGACCCGTTGATTTGCGTAGTGAGGAGGCACTTGCATGCGTCAAGGCGCAATGCTGAACGCTTATCCCGATAGCTTAGGCAATGATCTTTCGGAAACCGTGACCCTGCTTTCAACCCCGGCATGGAGAGACGCGTTTCAATCCGTCTATCTCCTGCCCACCGTGTTCAACAGCGATTTGGACGGCGGTTTTTCGATCATATCCTACGACCTCTGCGAATCCTTGGCGCGCAGGGAGGACTTTGACGCGCTCCGAGCGCTCGGCATGGACATTGCCTGCGACATGGTGCTCAACCATCTTTCGGTGCTCTCGCCGCAGTTTCAAGACATTCTTCATCATGGCGACGGCTCGGTCTACCGCGATTTCTTTATCGACTGGAACCGTTTCTGGGCAGGGTGCGGCAGCATGACCGACGCGGGGTATATCTTGCCCGACGCGGACAAATTCGCGGGTCTGACCCTTCGCAAGAGCGGTCTGCCGCTGCTCATGGCGCGCTTTCCGGACAGCCGCGAGGTTCCCTATTGGAATACGTTTTATCAGCAGGTGATCTACCCGGAAATCGATGTATTCGACCTGCTGGAACTCGTCCACGGTCAATACCGTACGGCAAAGCGAATGGCTGAAGTGATCAACGCGCAGCTCCGCGCGGGCGTGATCCCAAAGCAAATGGATTGGCGCGGCTTTGAAGCCTATCAAACCGCCACCATCGATCTCATGGAGCGCAGGCGGCGGTATCTTGGGCAGATGGACGTGAACGTGCAAAGCCCTCTGGTGTGGGCATGGTATGAAAAGGTGATGGGGCAATTGGCGGCGTACGGCGTTTCCACGATTCGGCTGGACGCCTATACCCGCCTTCATAAAGCGCCCGGGCGCGCTAATTTCATGAACGAGCCGGAAACATGGCAGATTTTGGAACGTTTGCGCGGCATGGCGAGGAAGCGGGGCATGGAAGTGCTGCCGGAAATCCACGACAGCTACGCTTCCGGCGCTTACCGCAAGCTCGCCGCGCTGGGCTGTCAAGTCTACGATTATTTTTTGCCGGTTCTGATACTGGACGCGCTGGATACCGCCGATGCCTCGTGGCTGAGCAAATGGGCGCGCGAAATCATCGACGACCATCTGAATGTGGTCAATATGCTGGGGTGTCATGACGGCATTCCCATACGCGACGCGCGGGGATGCGTGCCAGACGCGCGAATCGACGCGCTGATAGACAGGCTGGTCGCGCGCGGCGGTCGTCTGAAAATGATCCACGGCGCGACGTCGGAAGTCTATCAAATGGACATCAGCTATTTTTCCGCCCTTGGCGGCGACGAGAAAAAGCTGCTAATGGCGCGCGCCCTGCAGCTTTTCATGCCGGGGAAACCCCAAATCTGGTATATGGATGTGCTGGCGGGCGAGAATAATCTCGAAGCGTTTGAGCGCGACCCGGCGGCGGACAACCGCTACATCAACCGTCGCAGCTATACACTGGCGGAAGTCGAAGCCCTCTCCTGTAAACCGGTGGTCGCCGAGCAGCTTCGCCTGCTGGCGATGCGCAATGCGCATCCCGCGTTTTCGCGGGACGCGGCGATAACCGTAGAGCAGCCCGAACCGCATTGTATTCGTCTGACATGGCGCTCCGGCGAACATTGGGCGTCCCTGGACGCGGATCTGCGCGTCATGCAATATCGGATTGCGAACAGCGACTAAATCGTATGGTAACCGAAGCTCTATAAGACAATATCAGCGTAGTTTGTTGCAGAATCTACAACTTTCGTAGCATATCGTTTCCCCTATACCGTGAATCAATATGCTTTGATCCATACAATCCCCATAGTTATGTTGTGCGCGTACCAAGAGAAACGGGTCATAGAGATTAAAAATAGCTCATGGAGATATTGAGTAACCGTCCATTTTCACATATCTTACACAATGCCAGTGTAGGTATAAGAAAGCATGTCTGCCGCTTACGCAAACCGCCATTGACAAGCGATTACAATCACAGTACACTAACTAGGCTGGAAAGCAATCGGAACAACGCGTATGTGAGGGCGGCATGAAGCGTACGAGGGAGTATTCTATCCGGAGGGTCGTCAGCTGTATCCTAGCGCTACTGATCGTCATGGGCATTGTTATGATGAGCTGGATAGCGCTCTATATTTCCAACGATACGCAGAAAAAGGCATACGAACGGCTGGAGAACCTTGTGCGCGTCAATACGCGCAACCTGATGAACAAGATTGACGGCGCGGAAGATTTTATCACCGAGCTATACTATTATAGCGCCGATATCACGTTGATTCTCAGCGAAGGCGAACAGTATGAGATCATTAACGGCATCGCTCGCCTCAAGCGCATGCTGCGCGGCATCTATCCCGGTTTTTCGGGCGTCGATGGCTTTTTTCTATATTTTCCGCAGCTTGACCGCTATGTTTCCGCCACGGGAAGCCAGCGGGATTCACAGATTGCCGACAGCATCAAAACCCTGCTGCGCGATCGCCTGCGCGACGGAACATCCAATCCTGTGAATAACACATGGCAACTGCTGGATATTGACGGCTCGCAATGCCTGTATTTCGCCGCCGACGTGCAAAGCATCGTCGCTGGCGCTTTCCTGCGGCTGGATACCGTCATGCAGGCGGTTTGCTCGCCCTATCACGCGGAGAGCCGATACCTGCTCTATAACGAAGATGGCGGCATCCTGTACCAGAGCGTTCAGGCAAGAGAAATACCATTACCAGACGGCGCGCGCGGGCCGACGACGCTCGACGCCGACGACGGTACGCGGTACTATGTCTTTCCCATCAACGACCTTTGCACGGAACGGATGGCGGCGTTGATTCCCGCATATGTCGAGACGGTCGATCTGCGTCCGATGTACATCGCGCTAACGGCGTTGATGGGGCTGGTCGCGCTCACCGCGATTACGACGATCACGTTGTTTTCCAGAATGATTCTTAAGCCCACGCGCGAGCTCAACAGGCTCAACCAGCAGATTCAGCAAAGCGAGGAATTGCCGGACATGCGCTTCCCGCGTCTGGCGTGCGTCGAACTGCGGCAGACGATCGACACGGTTGAACACCTGTGCAACAGCGTCGCGCAATTGCAGGCGAGGTATTATCAGGAAAAGCTCACGCGCTCCAAGATCGAGCTTGCGCGGCTCAAATCGCAGGTCGCGCCGCATTTTCTGGTGAACTGCCTGTACGCGTTGCAACAAATCGTCGAAAGCGGGCATCAGGACAGCGCGGCGTTCTCCACGATCATCCAAACGCTGTCGGAGCATTTACGCTATTCGCTCAACGATCAGGAGATCGTGCCGCTGGAGGATGAAATATACTATGTCACCAACTATATCAAGCTCACGCAGACGCGCTTTCCGCTGTGCCTGACCTTTCATGTTCACATGGACGACGAAGCGCGGCGCGCCAGCGTTTTCCCTTTGATACTGCTCATGCTGACGGAGAATTCCATCAAATACAACATGACGATGGGCGAGCCGCTGCGCATCGATATCGCGGTCGAATTGTTTGAACGCGACGGGCAAAAGCGCGTGCGCCTGCGCCATCATGACACGGGAACGGGGTTCTCTCCGGAAGTTTTGGACGCGTATCGCGGCGGCACGCTCTTTGCGCTGCTGGACGGCAAGCACATCGGCATGTTCAACGTCATGAAGCGCATGGAGCTGCTGTTCCCAAGCGGCTCCGTTCGCCTGTATAATCAAGACGGCGCCGTGATCGAAATCGAAATTCCATACCGACCGTATGCGGAGGAGACAATGCCGTGAACCTGCTGATTGTGGACGACGAGTTTTTTGTGGCGGAAGGGATCGCGGATTCCGTGCGCTTTGACAACCTCGAGCTGGACGAGGTGTTCTGCGCGTACAGCGTGGGTCAGGCAAAACGCGTCATTGACGAGCACGACATATCCATTTTGCTCACAGACATCGAAATGCCGCGCGAGAACGGGTTCGCGCTGCTGCAATGGCTCAAGGAACGCGACCGCCTGCCGCTGACAATTCTTTTGACGGGGCACAAGAAATTTGAATATGCGCTGGAGGCGGTTAATTTCAACTGCTTCCAATACCTTGTCAAGCCCGTCACGCCGGACGCGCTGCACGACGTGCTCAGCCGCGCCATTGAAAAGGCGCAGACGAACGAATCCTATCAGGCGTGGCTCAACCAGCTCTCGCCGGACGAGCTGTCACGCATGGAGCGAACGGAAACGCGGCAAGACATCATCTCCAACGTCAAGCGCCTGATTGCCGCGAACCTGTCGTCGCCGACGCTCAACAGAAAGTATCTGGCGGGCGAAGTCTACCTCAATGAAGATTACCTGTCCTATCTTTTTCATAAAGAATCGGGCGAAACGCTGACCGCGTACATCCAGAAAGAGCGCGTCAAGAAGGTTGGAGCGCTTCTGCGCACCACGGATATGTCCATAGAGGAAATCGCGCTGAAGACCGGCTTTCCGAACGCCTCCTACCTGCGCAAGCTGTTCAAGAAAATCGAGGGCGTTACGCCCGGACAATATCAAAAGCGCGACTGATACGCAAACGGAAAATCCAAGGAACAGACATGGAAATATAAGTTTTGTTTCTTGAAATGGCGCTCCATGAACCGGTACAATACCGACATGGAGTGCTTGTGGCACTTATCATTAGAAAGCGAGGGAATCCTTATGATGAAACGACTGCTCGGCGCACTGCTGCTCTGCGCGATGCTCTCTTGCCTGCTGACCGGCGCTCTGGCGCAGGACGGCTCGGCGGCGCAGGCGGCGATCGACGCACGGAAACAAAGCGGCGACATCCCCACCGTCACGATGGCGTTTTTGAGCTTCACAGGCCCGTCCAAGGGCGCGGACCGCGTGAACAAGCGCATCAGCGAGTACACGCAGGAAAAGCTCGGCGTCGCCGTTGACATCATCAATATCGACATTTCCAACTATTCGCAGCAGATGCAGCTGATGTTCACGAGCGACCCCGTGGACATCTTCTGCGCCATCGCCGATATGGGGCTGTCCAACAGCGTCAACAACGGCTACGCGCTTGATTTAGAGGAAAACGACCTTCTGGCGACCTACGGGCAGAACGCCATCGCAGCGGTCGGTATGGAAAACATTAACACCTGCCGCATCGGCGGCACGCTCTACGGCATTCCGCAGATGAAGGAATTCGCCAACGGTATCGGCGGCGTGTTTATCCGCAAGGAATACCTCGACGCCATCGGCTACGACTATAACGCTGTGATCGCGGAGCAAAACAGCGCTGTCATGCCCGGCGAAACCATCGCGGTCAGCGAGAGATTGCCCTCGCGCATTCTGGCGATGCCGGACGCGGGGAAGCTGCGGTCGTACCGCGTGAACGCCGAAACGTCCAAGGGCGGCGCGCTTTGTTCATACGCCTCCAAATCGTCGATCAGCAGCAGCCACGGCAAGCCCGCCGGCACGCGGCCACGGCGCGCCGCATACGAGGCGGCATAGCAGTACCGCGCCATCGCGGCAAACTGCGCGTCCTTGAGGAAATAGCCCGTCAGCAGGAACAGGATGTAATAGCTGTCCAGATAGACCTTGTGCCCGTTGTCCTGCCGCGTGGAATTCCCGGTGAACACGGAGTCGTCCGCGTCGATATAGGCAAGCATCATGCGCAGGTTCTTACGCGCGGCTTCCAGATAGTTTTCGTCGCCCGTCGCCATGTACAGCCTGAGCATCTGGTCGTCGTTGACCTGATTGTATGTGCCCGCGCTGCGCTCGGCGAACTCGCCGTCCTCATTGATGTCAAGCCCTTCATTCAGGTATTTGTCGGCGCGCTTGGCGAAATCGGGGCGGTCTGCGAGCTTGGCGACGCATTTGAGGCAGGAGGCGATCGCCCAGCGATGGTTGGGCGTGTGGAAGCCGCCCGCCGCGATGCCCTGCGCAAAGGTCACGAGCAGCGCCTTCAGCGGGCTTTCCAGCCACGCAAGCTCGGGCTGCATCCGCTTTTCCAGCAGCCACCACGCACTGACAAGCTCGTTGGCGGTGAACGCCGTGTCGGGCGCGGAATCGAAATTGCAGCCCGTCAAATCGACGCAGCCGCTGGGGCGCAGGTTGTTGCGCATAAAGACGAAGCCGCGCTCGAGCGCCGCCTTGACTTCCGCGCTGGCGTAGTACGCGCTTTCCTTGGCGACATAGCTGATCATCAGGTGCGCCATGGCAAACCCGCACACGCGGGAATCGACATGATAGCCGTGGCGGACGAACGCGCCAAAGCGCGGGTCGCCCTGCTCGCATAGCTGGGTGGTGAGAATCCTGCCCGTTTGGCGGTCGTGTTCCGCCATGAGTTCAAAAATGTGCGACATCGTTTTACGCCCTTCCTCAATCCTTGATGTGTCGTTCCAGTTCCACCAGCATCAGCAGCGCCATCGACTGCCCGTAAGGCTGCACGCCAAGCGGGATGCCGCGATAGTCATCCAGCGTATCGCCCACGCAGGTGCCGCCGGAGGTCATTTGCAGCACGCCGTCCGCGTCGATCAGCCCCATGATCGCCTCAGCTGCGCGCATCGCGGCGGCGTGGTATTTGTCGCGGGGCAGATAACCCAGCCGCACGGACTTGAGCAGCCCATAGGCGATTCCCGCGGTCGCGGACGCTTCGGCATACGAGGATTCGGGGTGGTCAAGCAGCGTGTGCCACATGCCGTCCGCGTCCTGATATGCAAGCAGCGCCTCCGCCTGACGCTCCAGCGCGCTGATGAGCGCCATTTTCACGCCGCCGGGCAGCGGCGCGATGTCCAGATAATCCACCAGTCCGGCGGTGTACCACGCATTGCCTCGCCCCCACAGCGCGCCCGCGAAATGGTGCTTTTCGCGGAACGTCCAGCCGTGGAAGAACAGCCCGGTAACGGGGTCGGTCAGGTACTTGAGGTGCACGAGGAACTGCCGGATGCTCTCTTGCACCAGCGCGTCGTCGCCGCGCAGCACGCCCTGCTTGGCGACGAACAGCACCGCCATGTACAGCGTGTCGTCCCAGAGCTGCATGTCGTTGTCCGAGTCGATGGTTTTGTGCTGGAAGCCGCCCTCGACGGTGCGGGGCAGCCCGCGCATGGCGTATTCCAGCCATTCGTCCAGACAGGGCTTGTACGCCGGATTGCGCGTTTCTTCATATAAATATGAGAGCGTCAACAGGGGGCAGAGGGAGTTGACGTTCTTTTCCGGCAGTCCCTTTTGCAGCCAGCCGTCGAACCAAGACAGCAGATACCCGCGCACCGCCGCGTCCCCGGTCGTTTTCTGGTATTGATACAGCCCGAACAGCGCCACGCCCTGAAACCAGTCCCAGTTTTCCATCGTGCGCGCGCCCGCCAGCGCGGCGGGCGTTTTCGCGCCGCCGCCGATCAGCAGATCAATGACCCGTTTTTGCAGCCCCAATATCGCTTCCCGCTGTACGTTCAAATCGTTTTCCTCCTCGTCGCCGCGCGCCGTTTGAAAACGCGCGAAAAGCCGGCTCGGCAAAACCGAGCCGGCTCTCCGTTTGGTTACTTCACAGTGTCATACCATTCGTTGGCTTCCTTGGTCAGCTGCTCGCCGCCGCTGGCGTACCACTTTTCAAGATACTCGTCGAAAGCGTCGATGCTCCGCTTGCCGGTGATGATCTCGGTGTAGTACTGATCGCGAAGCTTCTCCAAGTCGGGGCGATAGATGGACTCGGAAGGCAGCGTGATGAACAGCTCGTTGGACAGACCGGGATAACGGAAGTACTTGTCGATAAACTGCTGCGTACCCTGACCGAAATGACCGTCTATCCCGCCGCCGGTGACGATGCCGATCTGGATGGCTTCTTTGTGCATCTTTTCGGCGTTGTTATACCCGTTAAGCTTGTAGATGTTGCGTTCTTCATCCATGTCCCAGTGCGTGCCCTGAACGCCGTTGTTCAGGAGCAGACTGTTGTCAAGGTCAAAGAGCCACTGCTCGGTCATGTAGAGGATGCGCTCGAGCTTTTCATCGGACACGTCCGCGGAGATGACCTGCATGCCGGCAGCGCCGATGGCGGGAGAGTACGACCATGTGCCGCTCTTGCCTTCGGGACCTACCATCGGCGTGCCGTAGGCAAAGCTCGCGTCGGGGTTGGCGGCATAGAACTCTTCATAGTCCTGACCGCCTGTCGCGCCCTTGACCGTAGGATACTGCCAGTGATAATAGTGTCCAAGACCGGTATAGCCGATTTTGCCGCTGATGAAATCGTGCGACAGCGCCCAGTAGCCGCCCTTGTTTTCCTTAAGAAGCTGGCGCGCGACGTCGAACGCAACATGCAAGCCGACCCCGACCGTCCGCTTCGCGCGGGCGGCGAGATGGGGCTGTTTTTGCCCACGCCGCTGCTGTCGGCGGACATGGAGGGCATTGCCGACCTCATGGCGGAGGCGGGCAGCTATTACCCCTCCATGCATCTGGCGTGGCACTTCGAGGAAACGGACATGGAGTTTGTGCGCCCGGTCTACATGCAGGCGGCGCTGGCGGCGGACTACATGAAAAACGGCTGGGCGGCGACGTGGGAATCCACGGGCGGCCCGCAGCGGTATACCGGCGGCAAGGGCGTGTGGTGGCGCGGCGCGGAGAGCGAAACGCCCTCCTTCACGGTGGACGGCGCGGTCATGCGCCAGCTGATGCTCACATGGGTGGCGGCGGGCTTCAAGGGCTTCGGGCTGTGGTCGTGGAACGCGCGCACCGCCGGATGGGAAGGCGGCGAATACGGTCTGACCGACAAGGACGGCGAATTGACCGACCGCGCCGTGATCGCGGGCGCGATTGGGCAGGCGTGCATCCGCTACAAGGACGAATTGTGGGCGGCGGACAAAGCCCCGGCTGTGGGCGTGTATGTGGACTGGGAAAACGAGGCGCTCTGGACGGCGATGTCGCTGGGCGGGCGCGAACACTTCCGCTCGCAGGGCATCCTCGCGCGCATCGGGCTGTGCCGCGCGCTCATCAACGCGGGCATCCCCTTTGAGTTCGTCACGCCGCAGCAACTGCGCGCCGGCATCGCGGGGCGGTACCAGATGATCTACATGACGGGCGCGATGATGGTGCGCCACGACATGCTCGCGGTGCTTACGGACTACGTCGCGCAGGGCGGGCGGCTGACGCTCGACGCGCCCGGCGGCATCTTCGACGAATGCGCGCGCGTGCTGTCCAGCAAAGAGGGCACGCCGTTTGAAACGCTGTTCGGCGCGCGGATCGCGAACCTGCAATCCAGCGTCGCGCGCCGCCCGTGGAAGGTGGACGGACAAACGCTGCTGGGCGCGACGATGGACATCGTGCCGACGCGCGCCAGCGTCGTCAAGCGCTTTGACGACGGCAGACCGGCGGTGACGACGCACCGCTTCGGCGAGGGCGAGGCGACGCTGTGCGGCTGGAGCGGCGGGCTGTGCTGCCGCCCGGAGGACAGCGACGCGGAACAGCGGCTGCTGGTTCGGTATGTGCTTGGCGGCTTGAACGTCCAGTTCTCCTGCACGGGCGCTGTCGCATATCGCCTGCGTGCGCCGCATGCCGACCACTATTTCCTCGTCAACGACGGCGACCTCTGCCACGCCGTGCTGACCCCCGAAACCCCGGGCGACGCGACCGACGCTATCACCGGCGCGCAGGTTGCCGACCTGACGGACATCGTGATTCCTGCGCACGACGCGCGCTGGATTCGCATTGCAAAATAACGGATTACAAAAGGAGTTTTCGATGGACAGGCAGGGCATCGCCGTCGCGGGCAATATCTTGGTAGACAACGTCAAGCGCGTACGCGGCTATCCCGCGCCCGGCATGTTGGCGGACATCGTGGACGCGCGGCGCGCCGTGGGCGGCTGCGTGCCCAACACGGCGATCGACCTTGCCGTCCTCGGCGGCTGCGAAGTGCTGGCGCTGGGCAAGGTGGGCGCGGACGAGGCGGCTGCGTATGTCCTTTCGGAGCTGGAAAAGCACGGCGTGGACGTGTCGCGCGTGCGCAAAACCAGCGCCGCGCAGACCTCGTTTTCCGACGCGATGTGCGCGCTGGACACGGGCGAGAGGACGTTCTTCCACTATCGCGGGGCGAACGCGCTGTTTTGCCCCGAAGACATTGATTTGGACGATTTGAACTGCCGCATGCTGCACATCGGGTATGTGCTGCTGCTCGACGCGTTCGACGCGCCGGACGCGAAGTTTGGCACGGTCATGGCGCGGTTTCTGCGCGACGCGCAGGCGCGCGGCATCCGCACGTCCATCGACGCGGTGAGCGACGGCGGCGGGCGCTTTCGAGAGGTCGTAGCGCCCGCGCTGCGGTACTGCGACTATGCCATCATGAACGAAATCGAGGGCTGCGCGGCGGCGGGGCTCGCGCCGAGGGACGCGTCCGGGCGGCTGATAAGAGAGAACGTGGCGCGCGCGCTCGCGGTCTTTCTGGAAAGCGGCGTATCGCGCATGGCGGTCATCCACTGCCCGGAGGGCGGCTTCGCGCTCGAACGCGGCGGCTGGTTCACATCGTCGCCCTCCCTGCTGCTGGGCAAGGACGAAATCAAAGGCAGCGTGGGCGCGGGCGACGCGTTCTGCGCGGGCTGCCTGCACGGGCTGTACGCGGGCTGGGACACGCGCGAAACGCTGGACTTCGCCGCCGCAGCCGCCGCCGCAAGCCTGTCCGAGGCGGATTCCGTCAGCGGCATGCTGCCCGAAAAAGAATTGTTGCGCATGATGCGAGAACGGGAGAGAAGAACGTTATGAAACGAGCGGACATGCGCGCCTGTCAGGCGCGCGCCTGCGCGATGTTCCGCAAGGCGGGCATCGTGCTCACGCCGGAGGAAGAAAGCAACGTCGAGGTAGCGGATTTCGGGCTGGGGCGCGTAGACAAGGTGGGGCTGCAACTGGTAACTTATGTCAACACGGCGCGCGTGTGCGCCAAGGAAATGGCGCTGTTCCCCGGGCAGACCTGCCCCGAGCATCGGCACGTCGGCACGCGCGAAGCGCCGGGCAAGGAAGAAACCTTCCGCTGCCGCTACGGCAAGGCATATTTATACGTGGAGGGCGAAGGCGACAGGGCGGCAATGCAGGCGATTTTGCCGGAAACCGTCGTGACGGTCTTTCACGAAATCGCGCTCTCCCCCGGGCAGCAATACACCATCCTGCCCGGCGTTCGCCACTGGTTTCAGGGCGGCGCGGAGGGCGCGGTGATATCGGAGTTTTCCACCCACAGCACGGACGAGACCGACGTGTTTCAGGACGCGGACATCGTGCGTCTGCCCGTGATCGACGATTGAAGGCGGTGACTGAAAATGCTCGCGAATTTAAACGACGTACTCCTGCCCGCCATGCGCAGCGGCTACGCGGTGGGGCTGTTTAACACCATCGACACCGACATGCTGCAGGCGGTCGTCAGCGCCGCCGAAGCGCTGGGCGCGCCCGTCGTCATTGGCACGGCGGAAATCCTACTGCCCTACGGCGATCTGCCGCTGATCGCGCCGTCGCTGCTGGCGTGCGCCGCGCGGTCAAGCGTGCCCGTCTGCTTGCATTACGACCACGGGCTGACGTTTTCGCGCTGCATGCAGGCGCTGAAGCTGGGCTTCACCAGCGTGATGTACGACGGGAGCGCCAAGCCCTACGCGCAGAACGCCGAGGAAACGCGCGAGATAACGCGCGTCGCGCACGCGATGGGCGCGACGGTCGAGGGCGAGATCGGGCATGTGGGCAGCGCCGACGACCCCGCCGAAATCACCGAAGATCAGTACACCACGCCCGAGGAGGCGGCGCGCTACCTCGCGGATACGGGCGTGGACGCGCTGGCGGTCGCCATCGGCACGGCGCACGGCGCGTACCGCCGCAAGCCCGCGCTCTCCATGCGGCGGCTTGCGCAGCTTCGCGAAGCGGTGAACGCGCCGCTGGTGCTGCACGGCGGCTCGGGCTTGAGCGACGACGATTTTCGGAACGCCATCCGCCGCGGCATATCCAAGGTGAACATCTTCACCGACCTGTGCCTCGCGGGCGCGGCGGCGCAGGCGTCCGCTCTGCAAAAGGGGCTTGACTACCTCGAAACGCGCAACGCGAAGGTGGCGGCGATCCGCGAATGCGTGACGGAAAAAATCCGGCTGTTCGGCTGCGAAGGAAAGGCTTGATGGAAGTATCGCCGCGCGGCGGCACGAAAGGAAGGCAAGCAAGTGAAACAGTATCATGTCATCGGCTCTTGTCATATTGATTTGGCATGGATTCACGACGCGGAGGAGTATTTCTGCTATCTGGAGCAGATGACGGTCGTGCTGCTGGATTTGCTGGAGCGCAACCCTGAGTTTACCTACGTTATCGAGCAGGCGTACCACTATCGCGCGCTGCAGCAGCGCCGCCCCGATTTGTTTGAGCGCCTTGCGCGCATGGTGAAAGAGGGGCGCGTCGAAGTGGTCGGCGGTATGATTTCGACGCAGGAAACGAACGTACCCTGTCCCGAAAGCCTTGTCCGCAATCAATTGATGGGCGCTGCGTGGTTCAAGCAAAACATGGGCGCGGAGGTGAAGACGGGCTGGCTGATCGACACCTTCGGCACGCACGCGCAAACCCCGCAAATCTATCAATCATTCGGCATCCGGCAAATGCTTGCCAACCGACACGGCGGCG
>CAZEIC010000025.1:23975-32861 GCA_964512175.1 uncultured Oscillospiraceae bacterium
GACCGCCGATATGTTCTGGTCGCAGGGGCTGGACGGCACGCGCCTGTTGTACGCGGGCGACGACGTGATGTCGCGCAACCTCCACCCCTGGCGGAACAGGCGCTTCATCCAACGCTTTGCCATCAACGGCGCGGAGATCGACAGGCTCGTGGACAGCGCGCTCAAAACCGACAGCGACGGCGCGATCCTCGTCAACATCTACGTCGAGGACGAATGGATGCCCAATCGCCGGAGCATCCGCGCGCTGGAAACGCTGCGGGAAGCGCTGGAAAAGACGAACGCAGGGCAGGCGCGCTTCTCGCTTCCGCGCGATTTCTTTGACGATTTGCGCGCGGACATGCCCGCGCTGCCCGTCGAAAACGGCGACCTCAACCCGGAATTCACCGGCACGTTCGCGCTCCGGAGCGACATGCGCCTCATGAACCGCGCGACCGAGGGCGCGCTGCTGGGCGCGGAGACATGGTGCGCGCTCACGCGCTCGAAGGACGGCGCGCGCTTGCGCGAGGCGTGGTGGGACATGTGCTTTGTGTATTTCCACGACGTGTTCACAGGCTCGCATCCGAGCAGCGTGTTCGCGGATGCCACCGCGCGCATGCAAAGCGTGTATGCGCTTTCGCTGGACGCGACGGCACGGGCGGTCGGCGCGTCGCCCGATACGCGGGCGCTGGACGAAGGCGAGGTGCTGGTCGTCAACAGCCTGCCCTACGCGCGCGCGGATTGGGCGTGGATGGCGACCGACGAAAGGCGCGCGCACCGGGTATCGCGCGACGGGCGTGTCGTGCCTTCGCGGCAGGTCGGCGGGCGGCTCGGCTTTCTGGCGGACATGGAGGCGACAAGCACGCGCGCGTTCCGCGTCGAGGCGCTGGAAGAAAACGTATGCGGCGATGCCGACGTTCCCCGCGCGACGCTCGAAAACGCGTGGCTGCTGCTGACCGTCGACGCGCTTGGCGGCGTGACGCTCACGGACAAGCGCACCGGGCGCGCGGTGCTGGACGGCGCGAAGGATCTGCTGGTGCTGCAAAACGATTACGGCTCCTATCAAATCGAAGAACCCGACGGCGCGGAGCTGTTCGCGTGGACGAGCGACGTGCGCGTGACGAAGGCGTGCGACGGCGATTGCGTCAAAGCGTCCGGCGCGTTCGCCGCGCGCTTTGGCGAGCAGCCGACAACGTGGGAGCTGGTGTTCACGCTGACAAAGGAAGCGCCGATGGTCGATTTGCGGGTGAACGTCGATTGGCAGGCGCGCGAGCAGCGCTTGCGCCTCAAACTCGCCACCACGCTGGCAGGGACGGGCGAGGGCATTTATCAAATCCCCTTCGGGGTCGTGCGCCGTCGCGGGTACGTGGCGGGGCAGAATAAAAAGGGCGAATGGCCCGCGCAACGCTTCGCCGCGACCGAGAACGGTCAGGCGGGCTTCGCGCTCATCAACGACGGCACACCGGGCGTGGAGATCCACGAAAGCGTCCTGTATTCGACGCTTCTGCGCGCGCCGCTCAAGCCCAACGGCGGCATGCGCTACGGCGAGGAATGCTTGCAGCACGGGTCGCACAGCTTCGGCTTCGGGCTGATGCCCTATGTCGAGGATTGGCAAAAAGGCGGCGTGCTGCGCGCGTCGCAGCGCTTCAACCAGCCGCTTCGGGCATACCCCGCAAGCGGCGCGCAAGAAATCGCGACGCTCATCGCGCTGGAGGGCGACGGCGTGGAATTGAGCGCCGTCAAGCCACCCGAGTCGGGCGAGGACGCGCTTGTGGCGCGCGTGTATGAAACCTATGGCAAAGAAACCGAGGCGACGCTGTATGTCCGCGATATGCGCGGCGCGTGGAAGGCGAACATGGCGGAAGCGCGCATAGCGCGGCTGGAAGCGTCCGACAATCGCGTGACCGTCGCGCTCAAGCCCTTTGAAATCGCGACCATCCTCATCGAAAGAGCGTAGCGGTCAATAATTCGGCACGTCAAGCGTCACGCCGCCCGCCAGCGCGGACTGATGCGCCTTTTGCACGACGTCCAGCGTGTCGTCGCGCAAGGAAACCTTTCCGGCGACGCGCCGTTCAGCGCTTGGCGAGCAGCGCTTGGGCGGCGCTTTGTTTCCCGTTCGGCACGGCGATATTGATGTATACGCCCTTGCCGCCAAGCACATCCATCGCAGGCAGCATTTCCTCGGGCGCGCCCAGCAGCATCATGCGCTTGCCCGCACCCAGAATGCGGCGGTTGATGTCCAGCCAGTGCATGGGCCCCGGCTGCCCGTCGCCGAACACCCACTGCACGGCGTCCAGTTTGTCCAGCGAAAGCAGCGCGTCCAGATGCTTGATTTCGCCGATGCCGTCCAGATGATAGACGCTGTGGTCGAGCCACGCCACGTCTTCCCGGATGGTCGGCAACACGAACTGCGAAAACATTTCCGCGCTGATCATATAACTGAAATCACACTGGATGATATACGAGGGCGTTTTGCTCAACAGCCCCGACCAGTCGGTATAGCCCGCAGAACCGGGATGCAGAACGCCCGCCATGTCTGCATACGCCGCGCGCCACGCCGTTTGGATCTCCCTGCACAGCGCCAGTACCGCGTCCGGGTCGTCGTATAAATCCATCAGCAGGTTTTCGCTGCCGCGAAAGACCGCCGCCACGTCGAGCACGCCGCCAAGGTCGGGCATGCCCATCTGCACGGCGTTTCCCCAGCGCGCAAGCCCCGCGCGGTAGATAGCCTTGATGCGCCGCGCCCAAGGGTTTTCGGGGTCGTAGCGCGGGTGGATATCGCCGATCTCGCGCTGCTTATCCGGGAAGAACCACACGCCGCCCGAACTGTTATCCAGCCGCGCGCCGCAGAACGCCGCCAGCACGCCCGGCCCAAACGCGTCGAAATTGACGCGCGGGTACGCGTCGCCGAGGAACTCGCAGGCAGACAGTTCCTCGTCCAGCGCTTCGATGATCTCCTCCGGGGCATAACGGAAGTCGGCGCAGGTCGCCTGCGACAGCAGCGGCGCTTTCGCAGCGCGCGCCCTAGGATATGCGTTTGTCACCGTAACGGCGACAAGCGGACGATCCAATTCGCCGCGCCACCATGCGTCGTGCGCGTCCAGAACCTTCGTCATTCTCTCCGGCGTAAAGTGTATAGCCATTTATTTTCTCCTATAATAAGATAAACGGACATTTGGTTATTGATTACCGGTAGCTTCCGCAGCGCTTGACGGTGGCGATGATCTCCTGAAAATCCCGATAGCCAACATGCGGCGGAATGGAGTGGTCGGAGGCAAAAATGTAGCCGCCGTTTTGCTTCATGGCGGGCACGACGCGCTCGATTTCGGCTTGGATGGCGTCCGGCTGATCCCAGAGCACGGCGTTCACGCCGCCGTGGAACAGCAGCCTGTCGCCGTACCGCGCTTTGAGCGCGACCGGGTCCATGCCCGCCTTGACCTCCAGCGGGTTCAGCCCATTCACGCCGATTTCCAGCAGCTCGGGGATGAACGGCGCAACGCAGCCGCATGAATGCAGCCGCACGACGCAGCCGTGTTCGCGCGCCCATTTCGCCGCGCGCGCGTGCACGGGCTTGAGCAACTCGCGGTAAACGTTCATGGAGAAGAACTGCGTGTTCTTGTAGCCCATGTCGTCATACCAGTGCACTTCGTCAAAGGTGTAGCCCGCGTCCCAGACGCGCTGGAGCAGCGCCAGCGATACGTCCAGCTCGCGCTCGAACATCTCCATGCACCACTGCGGCTCTTCCAGCATCGCCATCAGCAGCGTTTCCGTGCCGACCATGTACGAATGCGTGATGTCAAACCCGAACCACAGCCCGCCCGTGATCCAGCAGCCGTCTTTGCGCCAGTTCGCGTAGTTCTCCTTGAGCCATGCCCACGGGATGCGGTCGTCCGAGGGCGTCATGCGCTCCTTGTATTGATTCCATTGGTCGGGCGAGTCGATCAGGAAGCCAAGATGCTCGGGCGTGGTGGTGTTGCGCTTGAACACGCGCTCGGTCGCGCCCCATTTGGTCGTGCGGATGATATAATCGTCCGTCTCCTCCAGCACGCGCTCGGGCAGGCGCGGCGAATTGTCGGTCGATATGTAGACCGTCTTGTCCAAGTCCAGATGCCGCACGTAATCGCGCGAGGGCATGCCCTCGGCGACCCATCGGTCGATGGTCTCCGTCCACGGCGAATCCATGATGGGCACGCGGTCGGCTTCCTTGTGCGCGTACATGCGCGCGATGCGCTCTCTACTCGTCATTTGCTGCGCCATGCTCGTCCCTCCAGCCCGGGAAACGCTCCCGGAACGCTTGATGTCGTGATGTGATTGACCTGCGCATGTATTCGATAAACGCGCGGTCAGTTCCTGCAACAAACCGCGCCGCCGCACCTTGAAAATCAACCGCCGACGCACGGAAAGATGAACGCCGTGCAGGAAAGTCACTCGCCGTCACCCGGAAAGTCGGTAGGCGTGTTGACAACGATTTTGGCAATTGGAATGTTGACGGTATCAAGAATTACATCGGAGGAACAACGCAGGCAAATCACAGAAGCAGAAATGGTGCGGGACAACATCCAAGTCGCCAAGGACAGCGGCATTTCCTCGCTGCTGCAGCGCGCGGTGTTATGTCCGCGGCGTAGGATTCCCACGCGTGCTGCGCCGGATCATCCGGCGCGATTGCTTCCCTGCTAACTTATAGCTCCCGGCACGGCCGCGCCAGCTTGTCCTTGTTCTCCATAGCCGCCTCCTGATTGCATGATTCGGCATTCGCCGCATGCCTACTGCGCCGTCGTGATTTTGCTGGCATGGCGGAACACGCCCGGCGCATGTCCCCGGAGCAGCGCCGCTTCATTGGCGAAAAGCTGCGCGCCCACGATCTGCACCAGCGGCGCGCATGCCTCCTCGACGGGCTGATGCCGCAGAACCAGAATCGCCGGGTCGTCAAAGGAAACGGGCTGGTCGGTGACGAACACGCATTTCCCGCCGTATTCCGCGATAGCCTGCGCCAGCCCCGTCTGCATCCGGAAAGAGCAGCCGCCGGGGGCGAACAGCATCGCCCGGAAGCCCGCGTCGATCATTTCGAACGGACCGTGCCGGAACTCGCCGCTGTCAAACGCCAGCGCCGGGTACTTGGCGGTTTCGCGCGTAAAGAGCGCGCCGCATTCGGCGGTCTGTCGGCTAAAGCCCCTGCCAAGATAGCAAAGGACGGGGCTTTCCCCTAGATGCTCTACGATTTGCACCGCCATCTCCTGATGCTTGCCGATGAAATCCTCCAGCGCGTCGACGGCGCGTTCCCATTTCTCCGGCTGGCAGGGCGCGCGCAGGAGGGCGCTGGCAAGCAGATCCGAAAGGATGAGGGACGCAAGATAGGTGCGCGTGCTGACGGCAAGCTCGTCCTCGACGTGCATCTCCAGCAGGTAATTCGCGCGCCGCCCCAGCGCGCTCGCAGGATTGTTGGTGATGCCGATCACCGTCTGCTCCCTTGGCAGGCGGGCGATGATATCGACGATTTCGCCGCTCTCGCCCGATTGGGAGGTCAAAACCAGCAGCGTGTCCGCCGAGATTGCGCCCATCTCGTAATGTAGGATCTCGCTGGCGGATTCCATCATTGCCTGCACGCCGCCCTGATTCAGGCGGATGACCGCGCCTTGGCTGCAATAGTGCGAGCTGCCCATGCCGGTAAACAGCACCCGCTTGGCGGAGAGCTTCCCGATGCTCGCTAGCAGGTCGCCGTAGGCTGCGTACCGCGTAAGCGCTGCGCGCATGGACGCGGGCTGCGCCAGAATATCAGACAGGAAAACATTGCTCATGATGCGTACCTTCTTTCTATCGATGCGGCGGGGATTGCCCGCCCGCTATGCGCATGCCCGAACGTGGGCGGCAAGCGCCGCCCTGTCCGCGCTGCGGGCGTGGACGACAAAGTAGGACGACGCGGCGCTTGCCAGCAGGAGGCATTGCGGCAAGGAGAGCCCCGCCAGCAAGCCCGAGCACAACCCCGCGTTGAAGTTGTCGCCGCCGCCCGTGGACACCGTGGGCTTCTTGACGTGGAACCCTTCCGCGCGAGCGGCTTCCCCCTGCGCGTAGCCAAGGGCGCTCGCGTTGGTATGGATGCACAAAAGGCGCAAGCCCAGCTCCGCGCGTGCAGTTTCGCCCAGCCTGTCCACATCCGCGCCCGCGAGCGTATCTTGCGCGAACGTTTGCGGGTAGAGCGCCCGGAACACCGCGCACGCCTCGTTTTCGTTGAGGCTCAACACCGAATCGGAAATATCGCCGAACCCTTGGATGTCTTGCAGACATTGGCGCAGTTCGCCCTCCGGCAGCGAGGTCGGGTCAGAAAGGTCAAAGAAGCACAGCTTCTTCGGAACATTGGGCGCGCCGCCCGCCAATACGCCCGCGATGCCTCGCGCGATGCCGCGCATTCCACGATGCGCGCTCCAGTTCAGCATCGCAATCAAGTCGGCGGACGCTATGGCGCTTATGACGGTCTCCTCGCCGACAACGGAAACCAGCCTTTCCCAGCGGATATCCCGGCTTGCCTGCACGTCGCCCATCATGATCTTGCCGTCGTCAAACTCCAACGCGATGGTGTGGCAAGGCTCGGCAAAGCTGTGGACGCGCATGTCCGGGTGCAGTGCTTCAAAGACCGGATGCAGTTCGGGATACCCCAGCGCGCCCATCAGCGTCGCCTGAACGCCCAGACGCGCCAGCCCGTTTGCCATCAGCGGCGCGTTGCCGCCAATCGCGCGGGACAGCCTGTGCAGATCGATGTCCGCGCTCTTGCCCGCCGCTTGGAGAACGCGCGCGCCGTATTCGGCAATCGTTTGAAAATACGCGTGTTCGCCGCCTCTGGTCTTGACGACCCGGTACAAGGTGTCCACATAGCCGTCAAAGCCGATGAGCGCGCGTCGCTCAGGCGCATTTTGAGTGCCCTCCAAATAGCGCAGCACCGCGCCGACATCCTCCGCCGTGTTCATCGTCCGCATTCCCCCATATCATGGAAACCATCGCGCCAGCGCCAATTCGCCGCAGCCCGCCATGATGAGCCGACGGTAGTCCTGCTCAAACCGGAGCGTCCATCGGTCGCGCCTTGGCACGACCAGCTTTCGCGCGGCTTCTTTGCGCATCACGGGCGCTATCACATCGGCGATATCCGCCACATAGCCCCCGACGATCACTTCCTGCGAGTCCAGCAGGTTCACCAGTACGGCGGCAAGCGTCCCCAGCAGCTTGGCGTTTTCCTCGGCGACCGCCACGGCGCGGGCGTCTCCCGCCTCCACCAGCCGAACGAACTGCCGCCATTGCGCCGGAACGGAAAGCGCATGCGAAATGGGGCGTTCCGCGCCCTCGTTGTATTTGCGCACGAATCCGCCGATGGCAACCTCGGTTTCGACGCAGTTGCGCTCGCCGCAATAGCAGGCGTATCCGGCGCGCCCCAGCGGCATGTGCCCGATTTCGCCGCCGTAGCCGTGCGCGCCCGAGAGCAGATCGCCATGCTCGATCACGCCCGCGCCCAACCCCTCGCCCACATAGAGCAGCAACAAATCCTGCGCCGCGTCCGCTTGCAGGGCGGCGAGCGCCATCAGGTTGGATTCGTTCTCCAGGTACACCGGCAGCGCAAGCAGCGTCTCGAGGTCGTTTTGCAGACGACGGTTTTCCAGCAGCGGAACGGTGGAATTGACGATCAGCCCGTTTTGACGGTCGAAGATGCCGGGAACAGCAACGCCCGCGCCCAGAACACGCGCGCGGGAAACGCCCGCCTGCTCCAGCAGCGCCTGCAGTCCGGCTGCCATCAACGCAAGCAGCGCTTCGTAATCGCCATCATGTTCCGGCTGCGCCGTCCATTCCGCCGCGCAAACCCCCAGCAAATCGGTCAGCGCCATGTACAAGCCGTCTGTCATGACCAAGTTGACCGCCAGAATATACCGGCTCCGCGCATGCAGCGCCAGCATTTTCGCCGCGCGTCCGCCGCTGGGCGCAGCGTGCGCCTGATACTGAAGCAGCCCTTCTTCTTCCATCTGATTACACAGGCTCGATACGGTGGACACGCTCAACGAGGTGGCGGCGGCAATGTCCTTCTTGGTCATTGCCGCCTGTCCGCGCAGGCACTCGAAAATCTTTTTGCGGTTGAGGCTGCGCAGCTCGGCGGTGTTCTGTACATTCCCTTGTATCATTTCGCACCCCCTTTATTCGCAACTTCTTTCAAGTCTCGTAATTACTAATATTATATCAATCACCCGCTCCTTTGTCAACCATGCTGCCTCCCGCTTGCGGAAACAGATGCGACGTGATTCAATCACAAACAGATTGAAGAAAAGCATATTACGTATTTACAATGGATAATCAGCCCGTCGCCCTCCAAGAAGGCGAAACACGCGAGCTGCGCCGTCAAATCGACGCTGTGCAGCGCACGCATTCATCGAGGAATAGAACTAATAAGCACCTTACTCTAGCGGCTGAATTCTCTTCCTTTTACGCCATTCAACCGGAGATAAGCCCGTTTCTCTGCGAAACAATCGATAAAAATGCGCATATGTAGCAAAGCCGCTATCGAGGATGATCCTTTCTACAGGGGTTGAGGTTTTTTCCATGAGATGCATCGCTTTGTGCAAACGAAGTTCGTTGATGTAGGTAATCGGCGTCATTCCATATTCGGTTTTAAACTGATTGATAATATAGTTCTTGCTGTAATGAAATTCGTCACACAGCATTTCCAGAGAAAGCGGTCTTGTTACGTCTGCATTCAGAAAATCTGCGATCTGTTTTGCCAATGTCATGTGCTCTGTCGTACTCGTACTCAAAGTAGCAAGTATGGAAAGAAAGAGGATGTTCATATCCAGTCTTCTGCCATCATTATGCGCCAGGTAGTCCAGCTATTAACGCCGCCCTGTTCTGGCGGAGAAACGCTGGAGTAAAATGGCGAAGAGC